>JAIXTZ010000270.1 GCA_027483745.1 Lysobacteraceae bacterium | reverse complement strand
TCGATCAACCAGCTCACCATCTGCATCGGCAACGGCGAATCGCGCTACGGCTACTTCCGCGCGCTGCGCAACCTCAACCCGCGCTGGCTGCCGGAAACCGTGCTGCCGGCCGGCACCGAGCTCCGCGTGCCGGTGGCGGTGATGCCGCTGTACGACGCCGGCTGCGTCAGCGGCCCGCGCGCCGAGCAGGCGTTGGCTTTGGTGAATGCGCGCAAGCCCGAGGCGGGGCCGGCGCCTCGGTCCTCGGTGGCCGCGTCGGCCACGGGTTCGCGATACACGGTGCGCCGTGGCGACACGCTGAGCGGCATCGCGCGCCGCCACGGCTGCAGCGCGCAGACCGTGGCCCGTACGAACGGCCTGCGCTCGCCCTACGCGCTGCGTCCCGGCCAGCGCCTCAGCCTGAACGGCTGTCGCGGCTGATGTCACTGCGCCGCGCGCCGCTGCTCGTGCTGCTCGGCGTCGCGGCGATGTCGGCTGCGATGCCCGCCAGTGCGCTGCGCTGCGGTTCGCGGGTTGTCGATCGCGGCGCGCTCGACGCGCAGGTGCTGTCGCGCTGCGGCGAGCCGTATTGGCGCGCGCCACGGGGCGAGTTCGTCATCCAGGGCGAGGGCGGGCCGATCGAGCAGCGCTTCGAACGCCGGATCGAGGACTGGTACTACAACTTCGGCCCCAGTCGGCTCGTGGTCAGGCTGCGCTTCATCGACGGCGTGCTGGAGACCGAGGAGACGCTGGGCTACGGCCAGCCCACCGTGGGTGGCCGCTGCCATGCCACCGCGCTGCAGCGCGGACTCAGCGAGGGCGAGCTGGTGCTTCGCTGCGGCCCACCGCTGCGCCGTCGCAGTACGTATGCCGATCAGATCATCCGCGACGGTCTGGGGCAGGCCCGCGTGCTGCCGAGACCGCGCGAAGAATGGTGGTTCCGCCGCGATGACTCCCGCTTCCTCGCCCGCGTGATGCTCAGCGAGGGCCGCGTGGAATCGGTCGAATCGGTGCGCCCATGAGCGGCTGGCGCACGCTGGTTCTATTCATTGCCGTCGCGGTCGGCCTGTATGCCGCCCTGGTCGCCCTGATGTACAGCAAGCAGCGCAGCCTGCTGTTCTACCCGCAATTGACGCGCGACCCGCCGCTGGCCCCGGAGTTCGAGTTCGAGACCGACGGCGAGACGCTTCGCGGCTGGGTCGTGAACCCGGGCCAGTCGCGGGCCTTGCTCTACTTCGGCGGCAATGGCGAGGACATCTCCCTGAGCCGGGACGATGTCGCGACCTGGGCGCCGGATCACACGGTCTACTTGGTGTCCTACCGGGGCTATGGCCACAGCACCGGCGAGCCCAGCGAAGCCGCGCTGGCCGCTGACGCCATCGCCTTGTTCGACCACGTGGCTCGATCGCATTCGCACGTCGATGTGTTTGGCCGCAGCCTCGGCAGCGGCGTGGCGGTGCACGTGGCTGCGGTGCGTCCTGTGCGCCGCCTCGCCCTCGTGACGCCGTTCGACAGCGTGCTGCGCGTGGGCCAAGGGCATTACCCGTGGCTGCCGCTCGCCTGGATGCTCAAGGACCCGTTCGAAAGCTGGCGTCGCGCGCCGATGCTCGGCATGCCGACGTTCGTCGTCATCGCCGGGCAGGACGACGTGACGCCTCCCGCGCACGCGGAGGCGCTGATCGCCGCGATGCGCCAGGCACCGGAGGTGCTCCGCCTCGAACAGGCGCAGCACAGCAATGTGCAGGTGTTCCCCGATTACGACGCGCAGTTGCGTCGCTTCTTCGCCGCGGATTGACGCGATGGCCGCGTCGGCGCGGCGCGGCGCACGCGCGATTCTCGGCCTGCTCGGCGCGCTGTGGGCGCTGCCGCTCAGCGCACCGATGCTGCTGTTGGGCCTGCTGTCGTGGCCGTTCGGGGCGCGGTTCTCGACGCGCGGCCCGATGCTCGTCGTCACGCGCTTCCCGTTCGGTCCTTACGGTGCGCTCGCGCTCGGGCAGGTGGTCCTGAGTCGACTGCCGACGCTGGATCTCCGGGTGCCGAGCTATCGTGCGCGTGACGCCGCTCGGCGCGGGTGGGTTGCGCCCTTCGCCGGTGAACGGGTGCATCTCGGCCGACACGAACTGGCCCACGTCCGCCAGGCGCTGGTCCTCGGGGCGCTGTTCCCCGTGGTGTACCTGGCGTTCGGCGGCGTCAGCGCGCGCAACCCGCTGGAGCAGGCGGCCGACCGCTACGCGCGCAGCGGGCGGGGCTGGTGGCCGGAATGGTGACGCGTTCTCGCAAACGGCCGGAGCGCCGGGCTATGGTTCCACGTCTCCTGCTCCGGTCCGACGCCCCATGCTGATCGCTCTCGCCGGTTTGCCCGGTGCCGGAAAATCCACGCTCGCGAAAGGCCTGCAGGCCCGGCTGCATGCGGAGATCGTCTCGCGCGACACGATCCGCATGGCCGAGTTCCCGGAGTGGGACGATCGCGCGGCGAAACGCGCGGCGTTCGAGATCGTCCGGCTCGATGTCAGCCTGCTGCTGCGTACCGGCGCCACGGTCATCGTCGATGGCGCCACGCTGGCCGCGCGCGGCGAGCGCCATGAGCTGCATGAACTGGCCGGCGCGCTCGGCGTACGCTTCGTGTTGCTCTGGCTGGATCTGCCGCCGGATGTCGCGGCAGCGCGCATCGCCGCCGACCGCCACGACGCGCCACCGGATCGGAAGCCCGACCTGGCGCATGTCGTCGCCGGCCGGTTCGAACCGCCCACGGCCGAGGTCGGCGTGGTGCATCTCGATGCGCGTGCCGACGCGAACCGGCTGCTTGAGGCAGCCCTTGTCGCGCTGCGTGCCGACCCCTGAGGTCGCTTTGGATCTGGTGCCGGGCGTGGGACTCGAACCCACACGCTTTTAAGGGCGGCGGATTTTGAGTCCGCTGCGTCTACCGATTCCGCCAGCCCGGCTGGGGACGTGAAGTATAGCGGCTCGATTCACTGCGTGGTGTCGGCGCTCAAACGGGCCCGCAGCGCATCCGCCTCGGCCCAGCTCGGTTGGGTGATCACGCCGCCGTCGGGCGAGGCGAGGATCGTCGCATCCGGAAGAAGCACGAGGGTCTCGCCGTCCTTGGCCAACCACTGGGGGCCGGCCCCGTGATTGGCCACCATCTCGCGTGAGGACTCATCCAGCACGATCTGCACCGCCGGCATGCCCGATTCCAGGAACACCACGCTGGCGTGGCCCTGGAGTTCCCGAGGCGTGGCGGGTTCGCTCGTTTCCGCGTTCAGCAGTTGCAGTCCACGGCCGAGCGGGGACTCCGAATCCGCCGCGGGCGAGCCGCTGAGAAGCAGGGTCACTCCCAGCACGACCGCGAGAGGCAGCGCGACGACCATTGCGACGGTCCAAGACGCCATCCGGACGATGCGCCGACGATCCGCGGGATCGAGGGGGCGTGCTGGCACTGTCTTGCCGGCCTGACGAATGGCGACGGCACCCGCGAGCATGGCCACAAAGGCACCGATGGCGAAACCAAGCGCCACCGGCGCGTTCTGCATGAAGGCGGACGCCGCCGCACCGAAAGCCAGCGCCGAGCCAACAACGAAGAGGATCGCGCCACCGAGGCGCCAGCGCAGGTCACGCGGCATCGAGGAAGTCCCTGACTGCGGGCCCGAAGCGGGCGATATCGACGAGGAAGGCGTCATGCCCCTGCGGGGAGGGCAGGGGCAGGAAACGGCTGTCGACGCCGCCGGCGCGGAAGCCTTCGGCGATCTGCTCCTGCTGCTGCAGCGGGAACAGGATGTCGGTGTGCACGCCGATCGCCAGCGCCTTCTCGAGCTTCACGGTCGCGAGGGCCGCGACGACCTTGGCGTCCTCGTCCGCGCCGTCGCCGCGCGAGGCGCCGGGCGCGTAGTCGGCGGCGTCGAACCAGTCCATCGAGCGCGACAGGTAGAGGTAGGCGTTCGGATCGAACTGGCGGACGAAGCGCCGCGCGTGCCCCTCGAGATAGCGCTCCACTTCGAACTCCGGGCCGAAGGGATCGTCGTCGCGGCATTCGGCGTCGAATTTCACCCGGCCGAATCGGCCGTCCCACTCCATCGCGGATCGGTACGTGACCACGCCGAGCTTTCGCGCCATCCGCATGCCGCTCTCGGGATAGCTGGCTTCGGTGTACCGGCCGTCCGCCCAGCGCGGATCAAGGCGGATGGCCTCGCGCTGCAGCGAGCGGATGGCAATGGAGAACGGCAGCGAACGCGCGCTGCCGCTGATGTTGACATGGCGACGGGCGATGTCCGGGTGGCGCAGGAGCAGGGCCAGCGCGCTCATGCCGCCCATGGAGTTGCCGATCACCGTGTCGAGGCAGTCGATGCCGAGCCCACGCACGAGGTGTGCCGCTGCATCGGCGCCATCCTCGATGCTCAGGTCGGGGAAGCGCAGGCGATAGGGCTGGCCATCGTCCGGGTGCGGCGACGCGGCACCGGTTGAACCCTTGCAGCTGCCCAGCGGGTTCACGCACACGACGAACCAGCGATCCGTATCGATGGCCTTGCCTGGCCCGAGCATGCCTTCCCACCAGCCTTCCGAGGCGTTGCCGGCGTTGCTCGCGGCATGGGCGTTCGGCGACAGGCCAGGGAGGATCAGCACGGCGTTGTCGCGCGCCGCGTTGAGCTCGCCCCACGTCTCGAAGGCGAGACGCGCGCCGAGCAGGGCGCCGCCGCGCTTCATGGGGAAGGGCGAGGGCAGGGCGATGAAGCGCGTGCCGGCGGGGATGAATTCGGTCATTCGGGAGAGCGGCGGGACGGCGAGGGCCGCCCAGCTTACGGGCCGAAGGTCGGCGCGCGCGCGGCGTCGGTCGGGGCGTCGCCGGGCGACAGCACCAGCGAAACGGGGGCGGCGTCCTCGAGCGCGACCACCACCGGTGCGGCGACCAGGTCGCCCGCTTCCGCTTGCACCGCGCCGGAACGGGCGAAACGGGCCGATACCTCGACGCGCGGGGTCGCGGAAAGCGCAGCCGTCGGCATCAGGCGGTCGGCGTCGCTGAGCGTGATCGTGATTGGGAGTCGAGCGGCCGGCATGCGTCGCGCCGCCACTGGAGGGCCACCGGCCTCGGCATTGCGGGCGAACACGAAGAGCACCGCCTCGGGCGGCAGCGTGGCAAGCGCGTCGGCGTCCGCGCTGATCGTCACTGTCAGGGTCCCGGGCGTTCCCGGCGCGGGCTCGTTCACCACCGGGGTGTTGGTCGCCGCGCCGCTCGTTCCGCCCGAGGGCTCGGCGCGCGCCGCGCGCACGTCGGCGATCAGGGTCGGGTCCATCGGCGGCAGGCCGGCCGCCGCCCGAGCGCTGCCGATCTGTTCGATGAGCGCATCCGCCGTCGCCGCGTCGACCATCGGCAGCAGGGTCTCCCAGCGTGACACGGCGCCCGCACCGTCGCCGGCCTGCACGGCCGCAATGCCGCGGAACCACAGCGCGCGCTGGTGGTTGGGCGCCTTCGCGAGCGCCTCGTCCAGCAGGGCCGTGCCCTCGGCGCCAAACGTGCGCTCCGCGTTCGACAGCGAGATGGCTTCCGCTGTTTCCACCAGCAGATCGAGCTCGTCAGGCGCGAGCTTGCGCGCCTCGCGGAAGGCGGTTGCGGCCGCGGCGAAATGCGGCATCGCCGCGGCGAAATCGCCGGCCGAGGCGGCCTCCCGGCCCTGGTTCTTGCGCGTGCGGCCCAGCAGCACCCAGCCCTCGAGGCTTTCCGGCTCGCGCTCGAGGCGGCGTTCGAGCTGCGCCACGGCTTGCTCGATCGACTCAGGCACCTCGCGATTCGCCGGGTCGAGCGCGTCGGGCGTGCCGAAGCCCGCGTAGAGCGCGGCGGCACCAACCGGCAGGGCAACGAGCAGCGCGAGCGCGCTGCGGCGGGCGCCGCTCCACAGCGTTGGCAGCACGAAGGCGAGGGCGAGAGCGACCAGCGCGATGGCGCCGAGGGCGAAAGCGAGCATTAGCGGGTCACCATTCCTGGCGGTCTTCAGCGGGCGGGGTGGCGGGAGCGTCGTTCTTCTGTCGACGGACGATCGACACCACCACGCCGGCTCCCACGAGCAACAGCAACGCCGGGCCGAACCACAGCGCCCACGTCACCGGCTTCACCTCGGGACGGTAGAGGATGAAATCGCCGTAGCGCGCCTGGAAGAACGCGGTGACCTCGGCGTCGCTCTTTCCTTCGCGGATCAGCGTGAGCACCTGGCGCCGCATGTCGTCGGCCACGCCCGCGGGCGAATCGGCCAGCGATTGGTTCTGGCACATCACGCAGCGCAGCTCCTTGGCGAGTGCGCGGTAGCGCGCCTCCTCCTCGGGGCTCTGGAAGTCCTTCGGATGCAGCGCGGCAGCGGTGCCGCCAACCAACAAAGCCAAGGCGAGCAGGACCAAGCGCAACGCGTTCATCGCTCGCTCTCCAGCGTATCGATCAGCGGCCACAGCTGGGTCTGGACCACCTCCGGGGTCACCGGGCCGACATGCTTCCAGCGCACAACGCCCTTGGCATCGACGAGGAAGGTCTCGGGCGCGCCGTAGATGCCCCAGTCGATCGCGGCCTTGCCGTCGACGTCGGCGATGATCCGATGGAAGGGATTGCCGAACTGCTGCAGCCAGCGCGCTGCGTCTTCGGGCGCGTCCTTGTAGTTGTAGCCGACCACGTGCAGGCGGCCACTGTTCGCGATCTCGGTGATGACCGGATGCTCGATGCGGCAGCTTGCGCACCAGCTCGCCCAGATGTTGACGAGGTAAGGCTTGCCGAGCAGGTCGGCCTTGCGGACGATCGTGTCGGGCGCGTCGAAATCCGGCAGCGCGAAGTCGGGCGCGGGCCGGCCGATCAGCGGCGAGTCGATGTCCGTCTGCGACTTGCCCGCATTCATGATCACGCCCGCGCCGAGCAGCACGGCGAGCGCAAGGAACAGGCCCAGAGGCAGCCAGCGTCCCATCAGAGCGCCTCGGCCGGCGCCGTCGGCGCCGGTGCGTTCACGGGCCGCCGGAAGCGACGGTCGAAGGCGACGACGAAGCCGCCGATGGCCATCATCAGCGCACCGAACCAGATCCAGCGGATGTAGGGCTTCACGTACAGGCGGACGGCCCATTCGGTCTTCTGCGCGTCGAGCGGATCGCCAAGGGCCACGTAGACGTCGCGGAACAGGCCAGCCTCGTAGTAGGCCTCGGTCATCATCTGGCCGGACACGGGGTAGAAGCGCTTCTCGGGGCGCAGCGTGCCGATGAGGTCGCCGTCCTTGAAGAGTCGAACCGTGCCGACGTCGGCGTCGAAGTTCGGGCCCTTCTGCGGCGCGACGCCGTCGAAGACGAAGGTGTACTCGCGCACCTCGAAGCTCATGCCAGGCTTGGCCGCGACATCGCGTTCGATCATCGTGCTCTCGAGCACCAGCACGCCGATGACGAACACGCCGATGCCGGCATGGGCCAGCACCATGCCGGCCATTTCAGCGGTCAATTTCTGCCGCTGCGTCTTCAGGCGCCGCCACAGGAACACCGCCGTGCCGGCGATCACCCAGACGCCACCGCCGATGCCCGCCGCGGTCTTGAAGGTGCCTTCCGGCCAGGTGAAGAACGCGAGGAACAGGGCAGCGAGTCCCAGCACCAGCCAGGGCGCCATCATCCGGCCGACCACCCCGGCATCCTCGCGCCCCCAGCGCGTGACCGGGCCGAAGGGCACGAGCAGGACGACCGGTGCCATCAGCAAGGTGAACAGCAGGCCGAAGTAGGGCGGACCGACGGAGATCTGGCCGAGCTTCAGGGCATCGACGAGCAGCGGGAACAAGGTGCCCAGCAGCACCATCGCCGCCGAGGCGGTGAGCAGCAGGTTGTTCACCAGCAGCAGGGTCTCGCGCGAACTGCCGGCGAAAGCCTGCGCCGTCTCCGCTTTCGGCGCGCGCTTGGCGTAGAGCGCCAACGAGCCGCCGACGACGACGAGGAGGAATCCGAGGATGTACAGGCCCCGCTCGGGGTCGCTGGCGAAGGCATGCACCGAGGTCAGCACGCCCGAGCGCACGAGGAAGGTGCCGAGCAGGGACAGCGAGAAGGCGGCGATGGCCAGTAGCAGGGTCCAGCCGTGGAAGCTGCCGCGCTTCTCCGAGACCGCCTGCGAGTGCAGCAGCGCGGTGCCCACCAGCCATGGCATGAAGCTGGCGTTTTCCACCGGATCCCAGAACCACCAGCCGCCCCAGCCCAGCTCGTAGTAGGCCCAGTAGCTGCCCAAGCCGATGCCCAGGGTCAGGAAGGCCCAAGCGACGTTCGTCCAAGGCCGCGACCACCGAACCCATTGGGCGTCCAGGCGCCCGTCCAGAAGGGCGGCCACGGCGAAGGCGAACGCCACGGCGAAACCCACGTAGCCGACGTAAAGCAGCGGCGGGTGGAAGATCAGGCCCGGGTCCTGGAGCAGCGGGTTCAAATCTCGCCCTTCGGTCGCGGCCGGCAGCAGACGCTCGAACGGGTTGGACGTGAAGGCCGTGAAACTCAGGAAGCCCACGGAAATCAACCCCATCACCGCGAGCACGCGGGCGATCACCGGCAGCGGCAGCGAGCGCGAAAAGCGAGCCACCGCGGCGATCCAGATCGCGAGGATCAGCACCCAGAGCAGCAGCGACCCTTCGTGACCGCCCCACACCGCGCTGATCTGGTACATCGCGGGCAGATTGACGTGCGAGTTGTTCGCGACATAGGCCACGGAGAGGTCGTGGTCGATGAACGCCCAGGTCAAGGCCGCGTACGAGACGGTGAGCAGCGCCAGCTGGCCGTAAGCGAGGGGGCGCGCGAGGTTCATCCACGCGACGTTGCCCTTCTGCGCGCCCGCCAGCGGCAGCGCCGCGAGGGCGACCGCCAGCAGCAGCGCCAGCAGAAGCGCCAGGTTTCCGAGTTCGGGCAGCATCAGTAGGCGCCGCCCGGTGTCGAGGTGGCCTGCGGCGAGGGACCGGGTTCGGAGGCGCCGGCAGCGGCCTTCGCCTCGCCTTGTTCCTTCGCCGCGGCAATGGCGTCCGCGACCTCCTTCGGCATGTACTGCTCGTCGTGCTTGGCGAGCACCTCGTCGGCGACCAGCTGGCCGTCGCGGATTCGGCCCGTGGCGATCACGCTGGTGCCTTCGCGGAACATGTCCGGGAGGATGCCGTCGTAGACGACCGGGAAGTTGTTGAAGCGGTCGGTCACCTCGAAGGCGACGCGCAGCGAGCCGGTCTCGCGCTTGACGCTGCCCTCGAGCAGCACGCCCCCCAGACGGAAGCGCGCGTCCTCCGGCACTTGGCCCTCGCGCACGGCGGTCGGGGAGTGAAGGAAGGTGACGTTGCGCTGCAGGGCCCAGACGATGAGGCTGCCACCAACGGCGGCGGCGATCAGGACCAGCAGGGCCATCCAGAGGCGGCGTTGGCGGGTGGGGTTCATGGGGATTCGTTCTTCGAAGCGGAGGCGCGGCGTTCGCGCAGCAGGATGCCGCGCAGCAGCGATTTGAACTTGATCCGTGGCAAGAACGCGTCGGCGAGCAGGATCACGAGCGCGATCGCATAGGCCGCGGCGACGAACCAGACGTGAAGATGCGCCATCAGCGCGCCTCCGTGGCCAGGGCCTTGGCCCAGGGCTGGGCGGACTCGTTCTCGAGGTTCAGCACGCGGGCGCGCTGCAGTAGGGAGCCCACGAACCAGAACTTCGTCGCCAGCGTGGTGAGGATCAGCGGCCACAGCATCGAGGCGTGCATCTGCGATTCGCCGCGCGTCAGGTTGATGGTGTCGCCCTGGTGCAGGCTGTTCCACCAGTCCACGGAGAAATGCACGATCGGCACGTTGATCACGCCGATGAGCGCGAGGAAGCACGCGGCGCGGGCCGCGGCCCGGCGGTCCTCGATGGCGTTGTGCAGGGCGATCACGCCGATGTAAAGGAAGAACATCACCAGCATCGAGGTGAGGCGCGGGTCCCACTCCCACCACGTGCCCCAGGTGGGGCGGCCCCAGATCGAGCCGGTGATCAGCGTGATCGCCGCGAAGGCGGCCCCGACGGGCGCGGCGGCCACGGCGAGGGTCTCGCAGGCCTTGATGCGCCAGACCAGCGCAATGAAGGCCTGCACCGCCATGGCGACGAAGATGAACATCGCCGACCACGCCGCCGGCACGTGGATGTAGAGGATGCGGAAGCTGTCGCCCTGCTTGTAGTCGGTGGGCACCGAGAACAGCGCGCCGTAGAGACCCGGCAGCAGCAGGAGGACGGCGGCGGCGAAGCACCAGGGCACCCACCGCGCGCAGAAGCGGTCGAAGTTGGGCGGCGAGCCGGTGCGGTGAAACCAGAGGAGCAGGGCGTTCATGTGTGCGCGATCCGAAGGGCCGCCGCCGCGGCGAGCGGTGCGAGCACGAGCGCCAGCACCAGCGCCCCGGCCAACAGCAGCAGGGCCCCGACGGCGTCGTAACCCTCGGCCGCGGCCGCGACGCTGCCTGCGCCGAAGACGAGCACCGGCACATACAGTGGCAGGGCGAGCAGAGGCAGCAGGATACCAGAGCGCTTCACCCCCACCGTGAGCGCCGCGACCACGGCGCCGATCAGGCTGAGCAGGGGCGTGCCGAGCGCGAGCGAGGCCAACAGCATGGGCAGCAGCGACATCGGCAGTTGCAGCAGCGAGGCCAGCAGTGGCGCGACCAGCAGCAGGGGCAGGGCGGTCGTCAGCCAGTGCACGAGCACGCGCATGCCGACGAGCAGGGCGAGCGGCGCCGGAGAGAGCAGCATCTGTTCGAGCCCGCCGTCCTCCGTATCGGAGCGGAACAGCGCGTCGAGACCCAGCAGCCCCGACAGCAGCACGCAGACCCACAGCACGCCGGCGGCGAGCGGCGCCAGCTTGCCGGGCTCCGCCCCCAGCGCGAGCGGGAACAGGCTGGCGGTCATCAGGGCGAACAGCAGGGGTTGCAGGGCATCCCCGCGACGGGCCCAGACGAGGGCGAGATCCCGACGGAGCTGGGCGCGGGCCACGGTGCTCCAGCCCACGGGGGATGCCGGGATCGGGCCGAGGTTCATGCGCGGCCGCCGTGCAGTTCGATCACCCGCACCCGACCCGGCGGGGCCGCGTAGGCCCCGTGAGTGGTGATGAAAGCCGCCCCGCCCGCCGCCGTGTGGGCGCCGACCATGCGGTCGACCAGCGCGATGCCGTCGAGGTCGAGGTTCGCGTAGGGCTCGTCCATCAGCCAGAGCTTGCCCGGATGCAGGGAGAGGCGGGCCAGGGCCAGTCGTTTGTTCTGGCCCGCGCTCATCCGCCCCGCGGGGGTGTCTTCGTAGCCGGCCAGGCCGGTGGCGGCCAGTGCCGCCTCGAGCGCCGCGTCGTCCTGCGGGCGCCCTTGCAGCGTCGCGGCGTAGCGCAGGTTGTCGAGGCAACCCAGTTCCGCTTTGTGGCCCAACCGATGGCCGAGGTAGGCGCAATGGCGGGCGAGGTGGTCGGTATCGACAGGGGCACCCAGCAGGGTCGCACTGCCGCCGGTGGACTCCAGAAGGCCGGCAAGCACCTTGAGCAGGGTGGTTTTCCCGGCGCCATTGCCGCCCCGGACCAACACGGCTTCCCCGGCATCGACGTGAAGGTCGAGGGGCCCGAAGATCGGGTCCTGGTTGCGGTGGTAGGTGAGGCCCCGCGCGACGAGCAGGGCCGCGGGCGCGGAATCCATCGGCGCGGATGCTAGCGGCCGCCGCGGTCGGGTGTCCACGCGGCGCGTGTCATCCCGCCGGCCGCTGGCGCGTTTCCGCACTGTGACCCGCTTGGCGGTCGGCGATGGCGCCGGGCGCAATGATGGATTCGTGTCAACCGGTCGGTACACTCGGACCGGCCTTTGCCCCAACAACCTTTCCGCAGGACCCCCCAATGCGATTGCTCACCCTCGCCGCCGCGATCACTCTGGCGCTGCCCCTGGCCGCGCCCATCGACGCGCGCAGCGACCGCCCGACGGCTGCCGCCTCCGCCACGACGGCCCACGTGCGTGGCTCGTACATCGTCAGCTTCGACGAGCCCGCCGCCCCGCTGTTCCGTGGTTTCCAGGCCAAGGACGGGCGTCGCCCTGCGCTGGCACCGGTCGCCATTTCGCTGACCGGCCAGACCAAGTACGACCCGGAGCGTCCCGAAGCCGAGGCCTACCTGGCCTACATCGGCACCTTGCGCGAGCAGCGCCTCGACGCAGCGTCCGCTGCCGTGGGCCGCGACCTCGTGCCGAAGTTCATCTATGAGCACGCCCTCAACGGCGTCGCGCTGGACCTGACGCCCGCCGAGGCCGAGGCCCTGGCCGGCATGCCCGGCATCCGCGCGGTCACGCCGGATTTCGAACGTCGTGCGATGACGGAACGGGGGCCGAATTGGATCAAGGCGCCGACGATCTGGACCGGAAGCGCTGGCGTGAGCAGCCGCGGCGAGGGCGTGGTCGTCGGCGTCATCGATTCGGGCATCAATCCGACCCACGTGTCCTTCGCCGCCACTGCGAGCGGCTACACGCACACCAATCCCAAGGGCGCGCTGCTTGGCTGGTGCGCCACGCCGGCCAACGCCGGCGTCTGCAACACCAAGCTGATCGGCGTCTACGACTTCGTCGTCGGTGGCACCAACGGCACCTCGGCCTTCACGCCGGACCCGGACGGCCACGGCACGCACGTTGCCGCCACGGCGGTGGGCAACCCCATCACCAGCACGATCAGCGGCCAGGTGGTCGACCTCAGCGGCGTCGCGCCGCGCGCCAACCTGATCGCCTACCGCGGCTGCGGCTCCACGCCGGACAGCCGTTCCTGCGGCACGAACTCGGGCAGCCAGTTGCTCGCCGCGATCAACCGCGCCGTCGCCGACCAGGTCGACGTCATCAACTATTCCATTGGCGGCGGATCGTCCGATCCTTGGCTGACCGTCGGCGGCGCGGTGAACTCGGACGAGGAGGCCTTCCTTGCCGCCCGTGAGGCCGGCATCGTGGTCGCCGTCGCGGCAGGCAACGATGGCCCGAAGCCGGGTTCGCTGGGTTCCCCGTCGAACGCCCCCTGGGTGATCAGCGTCGCTGCCGTCACCCACGACCGCACGGGCCCTGGCGATCGCCTTGCGACCTTCAGCGGCCGCGGCCCGGTTTCGCCGCTCGGCGTGCTCAAGCCGGACGTCGCGGCGCCGGGTGTTTCTATCCGCGCCGCGGGTCGTACCGGCAACGACATCATCCAGCTCAGCGGTACGTCGATGGCTTCGCCGCACGTGGCGGGCGCCGCGGCCCTGTTGGCGGCCGCACGCCCCAGCTGGAACGCCGATCACATCGCCTCCGCGCTGGCACTTACTGCACGCGCGTCCACCATCGTCGAATTCGCCGACGGCCTTGCCACCACGCCGCATGACCGCGGTGCGGGCACCGTGGACCTCGAGAAGGCCGCCAACGCCTCGCTGGCCTTCAACGTCCCCGCCGGCGCCTTCCGCAACGCCAGCGTCAGCACGGCCTCTTCGCTGAACCTGCCCTCGCTCGCCTCCGGCGATTGCGTCGAAACCTGCACGCTCGAACGCACGGTGTCAGTGATGCCGGGGGCCGCCGGCGGCCAGTACCAAGTCATCACGAACCTGCCGGCCGGCCTGTCGCTGACCACCACGCCGAGCACCTTCACGCTCAGCGGCAGTGGTTCGCAGGCGCTGTCGTTCCGCTTCAGCACGAATGCCCAGAGTGCGCTGAACACCTGGGCTTACGGGTCGGTCACGCTGCGTCGCGTCGGCGGCGGCACGCCGGACCTCACGCTGCCGGTGGCCGTCTACCTGTCGTCGGGCGCCGTTCCGCCGCTGCAGGTCCGCACCGTCAGCGGCGATCGCGGTTTCGTCGACTTCAACCTCGGTGACATCATCAGCCTGGGGAATGCCCGCTTCGCCGCCACCGACCTCTCGGTGCCGGTGGCGAAGCAGGAGGGCCTGCTGCAAGACAGCCGCAACGATGATCCCTACGACAACCTCACTGATGGCGTGTTCTTCCAGAACATCCCGATCAACTTCAACGACGGGCGCACGCGCGCGGTGCAGGTCAACGTGACGCTGGCTCCTGCCTCCTCGCCCGCCGCGCAGGATTTCGATCTGTTCGTCGGCGTCGACAGGGACGGCGACGGCCAGCCCGAGAAAAGCGAGGAGGAATGCACGAGCACCTCTTCGGGGGCGACCGAAGCCTGTTCGATCACCGTCAGCCACACTGGGAACGACGCGCCGATTACCGTCTGGGCCCTGGTGCAGAACTGGACCGCCAGCAGCACCGGCGCGCGCAATGACGCGCTGCTCGAGATGGCCGCCATCGACAACCTGCCGTCGGCGCGGCAGAAGGCCACGGGGCCGGGCAACGTCCCGGCCCGGACCAGCTTCACGGCTCGCTTGGTCTACGACGATCCGACCTTCCTCAACGGACAGTCGCGCTTCGGCTTCCTCATCGTTGATCGCGGCCCCGGCGTCAACGCGATCCGCGTGCCGTTCAAGCTGACGCGCAACTCGGCCACGCCGTCGCCGTTCGCGATGTCGGCCGGCGTGGACCGCCAGATCGTTCTGGCGGCAGGGGCGGCGCAGGAGTTCGCCTACATCGATGTCCCGGCGGGAGCGACCCAGCTCACGGCCACCACGACGAGCAGCGCGAACGTCGATCTCTACCTCGCCCGCGTCGCGCCGATCGTGCCGGCCGCGGCCATCCCGACGATCGCCGCGGCGCCGGCACGCAACACCGCCACCGCGAGCGCCGCCACGGGCAGCGGCAACGAGACGGTGACCGTGGCGAACCCGGCCGCGGGCCGCTGGTACCTGACCCCGGTGAACGCCGCGGGCACCACGGCCAGCCTCACGCTCCGCGCCACCATCACCGGCACCGCGCCGAGCGTCCGTCCGGGCGGCTACTTCAACCCGGAGCGCAGCGGCCACGGGTTCTTCCTGTATCCGGCGGGCAGCCAGCTAGCGGGCCTCTGGTACACGTTCCTCGCCGATGGCACGCCAACCTGGTACTACCTGCAGGGCGCCGCGCCGGGAGCGAACGGCTTCTGGTCGGGGCAGCTGTTCCGCAGTGCGTGGAACGGCAGCGCGAACACCTTGGTGGAAGTGGGCAGTGCCACCGTCAGCCCGACGGCCACCAATGAGTTCACGTTCTCGTACAACCTCGACGGCGAGACCGGCTCGGAGGCCTTCCGCAACTTCGGTGGCGGCTGCCCCACGCTGTCGGGAAGCCCGCTCAACGTGAGCTCGCACTGGTTCAACCCGGCCACCGCGGGCTCGGGCTACAGCGTGCAGATGTTCCCGAACTACGAGTTCTTCACGGTGTTCGCCTACGACAGCCTCGGCATCCCGCGTTACCTGATCGCCGAACGCACCAGCTTCGGCGGCGCGACGGCGACCGCCAACCTCGAGCAGATCAACGGCTTCTGTCCGCTCTGCAACCGCACCGGTACGCCCACCCGCAGCGCCATCGGCACGTTCTCGCGAAGCTTCTCGGGTGGCACGTTCTCGAACATCACCCTGAGCGGGGCGTTCGTGAATGGCGTGCAGGGCACTTGGACGGCCAACGAATCGGTTGGCGCCCTCGGCAGCCTGCAGGGCTGCACGCCCTGACCGCGGCCCGCGGGTTCCTCGCTTGACCCGACACCCCGGCTTCGGCCGGGGTGTTGTTTTGTGACGGACGCTGTAATTCGTTGACAAGCCGGAGAACGCGCTTGGTTACCATCGGGGGGTCTCCGAAGGATGCCGCCCCCGTGATGCCCGTTCGTCGTTCCCTGCTCGCGCTTTCCCTGTCCCTGGCGGTTGCCTCCGCCTCCGAGGCCCCGGCCGCGGCCTCCGCCACCGATGACGCGGCACAACGTTCGATGTGGATCGTGCGTTTCGCCGAGCCCGCGCTGGCTTCCTACACGGGCGTGCAGGTGAAACGCGGCGGAAAAACACTCGCGGCCACTTCGCCTCTCGTCACTGGCGCGCCGCGCCTCGACTTGGCGTCCAGCGCGGTGCAGGCCTACCGCCAGGAACTGGCGGATCGCCGCGAAGCGCGCCTCGAGGCCGCCGCCGCCGAGTTCGGCCGCCCGCTCGAGCCCGCCTTCGTTTACGACGCGGTGTTGAATGGCGTGGCCCTCCGCTTGAGCGCCGAGGAAGCCGCCATCCTCGCCACCATGCCCGGCGTCGCCGCGGTGGAGCGCGAGCGCATCGAGCAGTTGCAGGACGACGTCTCGACGGCGCTGGTCAATGCGCCGGACGTCTGGACCGGCGCGGCGGGCGTGGCCTCGCGCGGCGAGGGCGTCATCGTCGGCATCATCGATTCCGGCATCAACCCGACGCATCCGCAGTTCGCGGCGGTCTCGCCGGTCGATGGCTATACGCACACGAACCCGAAGGGCACGTTCCTCGGCCTGTGCGCCACCTCCGCCGCGACCTGCAACAACAAGCTGATCGGCATCTACGACATGACCACCGACGGTGGTACGCAGGCCGACACGGGCATCGACCTCGATGGCCACGGCACGCACGTGGCCGGCACCGCCGTGGGCAACGCCGTCAACATCGCCAAGAACTACACCAACGGCGCGCAGCTGAACTACCAGATCCGCGGTGTCGCCCCGCGCGCCAACCTGATCACCTACAAGGCTTGCGAGAACGGTTGCAACGGCAGCTGGACCTTGGCCGCGCTCAACCAGGCCGTGCTGGACGGCGTCGACGTCATCAACTATTCGATCGGCGGCAGCAACGTGAATCCTTGGACGAGCGCCGGGTCGCAGGCGATGCTCGCTGCGCGCGATGCTGGCATCGTCGTCGCCGTGTCCGCCGGCAACAGTGGCCCGGACGTTGGCACCGTCCGCAGCCCCAGCGATTCGCCCTGGGTGCTTTCGGTCGCCAACACCACGCACGGCCGCCGCTACGTCAACCGCGTGCGCCTGAGCGGTGGTGCCACGGCCGCGCCGAACGGCGGCGTGATGACCGGTCAGGGCCTGACGGTCGGC
The DNA here is from genome assembly GCA_027483745.1 of Lysobacteraceae bacterium. The sequence continues at coordinate 2,865 of JAIXTZ010000270.1, read as the reverse complement.
GTCGGTCCGGCGCCGCTCGTACGCGACCCGCAGCATCCCCTCTGCAGCCAAGGCAACGGCGACCTGAACTTGCCGTTGACGGGGGCCAGCAATCCTTGGCCGGTGAATCGTTGGAGTGGCCAAGTGGTGGTCTGCGATCGCGGCGTTCAGGCTCGCGTAGCGAAGAGCAACAACGTCCGCCTCTCCGGCGGCGCCGGCACCGTCCTGTTGAACACGGCGGCCGAGGGGGATTCCACCATCGCCGACGAGCACAGCATCCCGACCACGCACCTCGGTTGGACGGACGCGCAGGCCCTGCTGCAGTGGCTGGGCAATGGCAGCGGCCACACCGCGCGTATCGATGGTGTCGAAGTGGAAACGCTGGCCGCCAATGCCGACGTTCTGGCCACGAGCAGCGGCCGCGGCCCCTCGTCCGTGCTGCCCGGCGTGATCAAGCCGGACCTCGCGGCGCCGGGCTCGAGCATCCTGTCGGCCTCGCACCAGGGCAATGGCGACGCCACGCTCTCCGGAACGTCGATGGCCTCGCCGCACGTGGCCGGTGCAGCGGCCTTGCTGCGCGGCGCGAAGCCCTCGTGGCGCGCCGACCAGATCATCTCCGCCCTGATGGGAACGGCCCGCACGACGGTGACGCGCCGCGTCGGTGGTGCCGCGGTGCCGGCCAACGAGCAGGGTGCCGGCCGCATCGATGTAGCGCGCGCGGTGCGCGCGCCGCTGGCCCTTCTCGTGCCTGCAGGGCAGTTCGCGGCGGGCAGCAGCGCGCAGGCCAGCCTGAACCTGCCGTCGATGGTGTTTGGCGCGTGCAGCCCCACGTGTTCGCCGCTCACGCGCACGGTGACGGATCTCATCGGCGGTGCCAGCTACCGCACGACCTTCACCGTGCCGGCGGGCGTCACGCTGACGCCGTTGGAGACGGAGTTCACCGTCGGCTCGGGGGCCAGTCGGGCGCTGCAGTTCAGTGCCCGCATCGATGATCCCGGCCTCTACGGCCGCTGGTTGTACGGCAGCGTCCGCATCGCTCGCGTGGGCGGCAGTGCCGACGAGGCGCTGACCCTGCCGGTGGCGCTCCGCGCCCCGGTGACGGGCTTGCCGGCCGCGCAGACGCGCAACGTCGACAGCGACCGCGGCTTCTTCGATCTGGCCGTGCCGGGCCTCAACCTGGCCTCGCCCAATGCCCGTTTCGCCGGCACGCGCCTCGTCGGCCTCACCGCCACCCGCTACACGCTCACCGCCGATCCCACGCCGACCGACCGTTACGACAGTCTCACCAACGGCGGCGTCGGCTGGCACGCGATCAACGTGCCGGCACCGGCCGGAAGCGAGCGCACCCGTGTTCGCATCGAGGTTGAACTGCAGGTGCCGGACGGCACGCAGACCTCGCTGATCGTCGGCAACGGCGGCGGGCCCGGCTCGCGCAACCAGATCTGTGAATCGACCACCCGCTGCGTGCTCGACGTCGAGCACTACGGCGATCCGGGCGCGCAGGCCTACTGGGCGATGGTCTGGAACCGTGCCGGCACGGGCGACTTCGTGGTGCGCCACAGCGTGCTGCCGCTGACCGCTGCAACCACCGGCGAGAACGCCCGCCTCACCGCGACGGGCCCCGGCAATGCCTCGGTCGGGCAGGGCTCGACGGTGCGCGTTGGCTGGAACGATCCAACCTGGGCCGTGGGCGAAGTCCGCCGTGGCGCGGTGCTCGTCTCCGCCGCACCGGGCCAGCAGCCGATGGGCGTGATTCCCTACAGCCTGACGCGTGTCGCTGGCCCGCGCAGCGCGCTCTCGTTGGCCCACGCCCGCGCGGAAACCGTCGGCCTCGCCGCCGGTGAGGCGCATGATGCGATGTTCATCGACGTGCCCACCGGCGCGACCCAGCTCGCCGTCACCACGGCGAGCAGCGCCAACGTCGATGTGTACCTGGCCCGGCGTCCGCCGAACAGCGGCTCGGGCGTGCCGTCCATTCCCGTCGCCCCGGCGCGTGGCGAGGCCTCGCACGTGGGCAATGGCTCGACCGGCAACGAATCGGTCACGGTGGCGTTCCCGGCTGCCGGCCGCTGGTACGTCACGCCGGTGAATGCCTCCGGTGCTGCGGCTACCGCCACCGTCACGGCCTCGGTCTCCGCCGCGGCGCCGACGGTCCGCCCGGGCGGCTACTTCAACGGCGACCGTTCCGGCCACGGCGTGTTCGTGTACCCGGCCGGTCCCGACTGGGCGGCGCTCTGGTACACCTACCTCGAGGACGGCTCCAGCACCTGGTACTACCTGCAGGGGCCGCGCCCCGGTGCCAACGGCGTCTGGCGCGGCACGATGTTCCGCAGCGCCTGGAACGGCAGTTCGAACAGCCTGACCGCGGTCGGCGAAGCCACGGCGACGCCGACCGGGCCGGACGCCTTCACCTGGACCTGGACGTTGGACGGACAGACCGGCTCCGAGCCCCTGAGCGCTTTCGGCCGCGGCTGCCCGACCATCGGCGGCCAGCAAGTGGACGCCAGCGGCCACTGGTTCGACCCGGCCAGTGCGGGCAGCGGCTACAGCGTGCAGCTGTTCCCGAACTATGAGTTCTACACGGTGTTCGGCTACGACGCGCGCGGCGTGGCGCGCTACCTGCTGGCCGAGCGCAATGGTGCTGGCCCGGCGACCGAGACTCTGCCGCTGGGTCAGAACGCCGGTTTCTGCCCACTCTGCGCCCGCAGTGGCAACCCCACCCGGACCCAGGTCGGCACGATCGAGCGGCGCTTTGCCAATGGCGCGCTCAGCGGCTTCACGTTGAACGCGAGCTACGTGGGCGGCGTGCCCGGCACGTGGGCGGCGAACGACGCTGTCACCGCGCTCGGCGAGCGCCAAGGCTGCTCGCCGTGATCGGCGGCGGCG
>JAIXTZ010000165.1 GCA_027483745.1 Lysobacteraceae bacterium | reverse complement strand
GCCGGCGAGCTGTACTCGCAGGCCTTCTACGACCAGCTGGCGCGCGTGCTGAAACCCGGCGCGCCGCTCTTCCACTACACCGGCACGCCGAACGCCAAGACCAGCGGCCGCGACGTGCCGGGCGAGGTCATCAAGCGGCTGGAGAAAGCCGGCTTCCGCGCCGAGCGGAAGCTCGACGGCGTGTTCGCGGTCAAGGCCGCCGCCCAACGGACCAAGCCGTTCCGATAGCTAGCCTCGGCGCGCGTCACGAGCGACGCGCGCCGAGGCTAGCGCGCCGTCGCGACCCGCCGCACCGTCAGCGCTTCGATGAGGCGGCGCGCCAGCGGCTGGGCCACGAGGTAGAGGCAAGGCACCACGACCAGCGTCAGCAGCATCGACGACATCAGGCCGCCGACGACCGCCACGGCCAGCGGCTGCATCAGCTTGCCGCCGGCATCGAGGCCCATGGCCAACGGCAGCATGCCGACCACGGTGGGGAGGGTCGTCATCAGGATCGGCCGCAGGCGGACCACGCCCGCCTCGATCACCGCCACCGCCGCCGGCACGCCGCGTGCGACGTCCTGTTCGACGTACTCGACGAGCAGGATCGCGTTGTTCACCACGATGCCGATGAGCAATACCGCGCCAAGGAACACCGGCGCCGAAAGCGGCGTGCCGGCCATCCACAGCGCGACGAGCGCGCCACCCAAGGCGAGCGGCGCCGCCGTCATGATCACCAGCGGATTGGTGAGCTGCTCGTACTGCACCACCAGCACCACGAGCACGAGGAACACCGCGAGCACGATGACGATGTTCATCTCGCGCTCGGTCTCCTGCACGCTCTCGAACTGGCCGCCGAGCGCCACGCCGTACTGCTCGGGCATCTCGACCGTCGCGATGCGGCGCTGCACTTCCGCCATGATCGTGCCGACGTCGCTCTCCGACGTGTTGAAGGCGCCAACGATGCGCTGGATGCGCAGCTGGTTCTCGCGGCCGATCTCCGCCGGTCCCTCGCCCAGCGTGAAGCGCGCCACCTGCCGGGCCTGGATCGGGCCGTTGGCCCCGTTGGCGACGATCACTTCGCCGAGCCGATCGAGGTTCTCGACCTCCTCGCGCGGCAGGCGCACGCGCACGTCGTACTCGTTCACGCCGGTGCTGTAGCGCGTCGGCACCGTGCCAGTTACGGCCTGCCGCAGCGCCTGCGCCACGGCGCGGACATCCAGGCCCAGCGCCGCCGCGCGCTCGCGATCCACCTCGATCTGCAGCGCCGGGGTGCGGTCCTCGTCGTCCATCTCCACGGCCTCAAGCCCCGGGATGCCTTCGACGGCTCGGATGATCTCGCGCGCCAGCCGCTGCAGCGTCGGCAGGTCCTCGCCCAGCACCTTGATCTCGACGTCGTTGCCCGACAGCCCGAAGTTCAGGCCGCGGATGCCGTTGGTGCGCACGGCGATATCGGCGCCGGCGATGTCCAGCGCCTCGACGCGGCGCTGGGCTTCGCGCGCCCAGCGACCGATCGGCCAGTCCGGCCGCACGGCCGCGTCCTCGAGCTGGATGGCCAGCCAGCCACGGCCGGCCCGCTCCGACAGCGTGCCGCCCCAGACGTTGCCGCCGGAGACAGTGAACACGCTCGACACATGCGGCAGGTCGCGCAGCGCCGCTTCGACCTGCCGGGTCGCGCGGTCGGTCTGCTCCGGCGTGGTGCCGGCCGGCAAGGCGAGGCGCACGTTGAGGCTGCCGTCGTCGAGCTGCGGCAGGAATTCGCTGCCCAGGCGCGAACCCAACGGCAGGACGGCGAGTACGGTGGCGAAGGCCGCGACCAGCACCCAACCGCGATGCGGCAGCAATGCGCCCAACAGGCGCCGATAGCCGTCGGTCACGGCGGCCATGCCGCGACTGAACACCCGGTAGGGCAGGCTGCGATCAAAGCCGGACGTGAAACGCAGCTTGGCCATTTGCGCGGCCAGCATCGGCACCAGGGTCAGCGCCACCGCCAGCGAGGCGACCACCGCGAACGAGATGGTGACCAGCAACTCGCGGAACACCAGCGTCGCCAGCCCGGTGATGAACAGGAAGGGCAGCACGGCGGCGAGGTTCGTCAGCGTGCCGGCGGTGACCGCCGAAATCACTTCGTCGGCGGCCGCATGGGCCGCCTGCTCCGGGTCTTCGCCCCGCTCGCTCCGATGCCGCTCGATGTTCTCGAGCATCACGATGGCGTTGTCGAGCAGCAGGCCGATGCCCAGCGCCAGGCCGCCGAGGCTCATCACGTTGAGGCTCAGGCCCGCCGCGCCCATCAAGGCGAAGGTCGCCATGATCGACAGCGGAATGGCCAGGCCGATCACCACGCTTCCGCGGACGCTGCCAAGGAAGAACAGCACGACCAGCATGGCCAGCACGCCGCCCATGATCGCCGCCGAGGCCACCGACTCCACCGAACCACGCACGAAGTAGGCGCCGTCGCGCGTCGTGCTGAAGACGATGTCCTCGGGGATGAAGCCGGAGGCCCGCAGCGAATCGAAGCGCGCCTGCACCTCGTCGACGACCTGCACGGTATTGGCGTCCGGCTGCTTGAACACCGACAGCTGGGTGGCGGCCTCGCCGTCGAGGCGGACGAACACGCGCTGCTCGCGGAAGCCGTCGCGCACCTCGGCCACCTCGTCGAGGCGGATGCGCTGGTCGCTGCCGGGGATGCGCAGCAGCACGGCGGCGATGTCGTCGGCGGAGCGGAAGCGCCCCTCGGTGCGCGCACGCACGTCGAGGCTGCTCGACGTGATGTTGCCCGCGGAGACGTTCTGGTTCTCCGCCGCGAGCTGGGCCGACACGTCGGCGAGGCTCAAGCCGTAGGCGCGCAGCCGCTGCTGGTCGACCACCACCTCGACTTCGCGCTCCTGGCCGCCGACGCTGAGCACGCCGGAGACGCCGGGGATCGACTGCAGCTGCGGGGCCAGCCGGTTGTCCAACCAGTCGCGCACTTCGCGCGCGCTGCGCCGGTCGGAGGAAAAGCCCGCTTCGAAGATCGGCTGGGCGCCGGGGTCGAACTTCGACAGCCGCGGCGGCTCGATGTCGTCCGGCAGCTGGCCACGGGCGCGCTCCAGCAGCCTCGCGGCATCCTGCAGGGCGACATCGAGGTCGGTGCCGTAGCGGAACAGCAGGCTGACGTCGGTGCTGCCCTCTTCGGCCTCGCTGGCCATCAGCGTCAGGCCTTCGGTGGACGCCAGCTGCCGCTCCAGCGGGCGCGTCACCTGCTCTTCCATCACCTCGGGCGCCACGCCCGGGTAGGACACATCGACGCGGATCAGCGGGTAGACCACCTCGGGCAACAGGTCGACCGGCAGGCGGGTGGCGAAGAACAGTCCCAGCACCAGGACGACGCTGGTGATGGCAGCGGTGCCGATCGGCCGGCGGATGGCGGCGTGGGTCAGCCCGCGATAGCGCCGAGCGGCCTCCTCGCGGAGCGAACCGCTGCCGCTCACGCCTCGCCTCCGACCGTCTCCACCACGCGCACGCGATCGCCGGCGGCGAGGTCGAGCGGGCTGGTAGCGACGATGGTCTCGCCGGCGCGCAGCCCCTCGGTGATCTCGCGCCACTCGCCGCGCACCACGCCGGTGGCGACCTCGCGGCGTTCGAGCGCGCCGTCCTCGCCAATCACCATGACGAAACTCTGCTCGCCCAAGCCCACCGCCGCGGCCGGCACGGCGAGCACGCCCTCGCGCGACTCGATGGCGAAACGCGCCCGCGCGAGGAAGCCGGGCCGCACGCCCTTGGCGTGGGCCTCGGGCAGATCCAGTTCGACCGTCACCAGCCGGCTCGTCGGATCCGCCGAGGGGAAGACCCGACGCACCTGCGCCTGCACGGTCTGGCCACCCAAGGCATCGATGGCGACGTCCACCGCCACGCCGGGACGAATGCCGGCGGCATCGAGCTCGGAGACACCGACGCGCAGCACCAGCCGGTCGAGGTCGGCCAACTCGAACGCGGGCGCAAGTCGACCGACCGCCGCGCCCGGTTCGATCAGGCGGGCGATCACCACGCCATCGATGCTCGCCTCGATCGCCCCGAAGGCGACGCGCGTCCGCCACAGCTCGACGTCGCTCTCGGCCACCTCGAGCGCCGAGCGTGCGCTGGCGGCACTGGCCGCATCGACGAACCGGCGCTCGCGCAGCGCTTCCAGACGCTCGAGGTTGGAACGCGCCTCGCGCAGCGAGGCTTCCGCGCGGGCCAGTTCGGCCTGCTGCTCGCTGACGTCGATGCGTGCAAGGCGCTGCCCAGCGCGAACGCGATCCCCGGCCTCGACCGCCACCTCGGCGACGACGCCGTCGGTGCGCGCGGCCAGCTGGATGCTGCGCAGCGGCTCAACGGTGCCGGCCACCAGCACGCTGCGATCGAGCGTGCGCGGCGCCACCGTGTAGGCGCGCACCGGCTCGCTGCGCGCTTCGCCCTCGTCGGACGGGGCGGCGGGCGCCGCATTCGCGGCAGACGGCTCGCCGCCGCAAGCCGTGAGGACCACGCAAGCACACAGGGCCGCGACCGCGGCGCGGGAGAGAATGAGGGCGTTTCGCATCCGTGGATCGTCGTCAACGGACTGTGTGGAACACGCGAAACCGGACCGCCGCGGCGCTGCCGCTTGGGGCCGAGCGCCGTCAGGAGGGAACCCGGCCCTGTGTGCAGGCCGGACCCCGCTCGCCTCCGCTCAGTCCTCGACGCTCAGAACGAAGGCGATCGCCGCCACCACCGCCGCCACCTGCGCGTCCACGCACTGCGCCTGCGTGGCGCGAGGGCTGTCGGGATACACCTCGGTGGTCGTGGTGTACGGGGCGTCGGTGAGGCCGGCACAGAGGCCCAGGGCCTTGAAGGGGTAAAGGATCACCCCCGGCGACACCACGTCCGAGCCGATGATCTGCCCTTTCGCATCGGGCGGCGCGATGTGCGTCACGTTCGCCACCGCCTCGATCACGTGGCGCTGGAAATCGAGCTGCGGGTTCGGCGTGTCGCCGACGAGGTAGAAGCCATCGGGGATCTCGCCCGGCTCGAAGGGCTTGCCGTCGCGCGCGGCCAGCGCCGGGCGGAACTCGTTCTCGTCGCTGTCGGTGGTTTCGTGCAAGTCGATGTGCATGCGGATGCGGCCCTGCAGCGGCGCGACCAAGGACACCAGTGCCGCCGACTCCGCGCAGGGGCTGCCGGCGCGGAAGTTGCGATTGGGGTCGATCGCCTCGGCGTTCCAACGCTGCACGCGCTCGTAGGCCCACGGGCTGATGCAGGGCGCCACCAGCACGTTCGTGCGTCCGGCATACGCCGCGCCGTGGCGCTCCAGGAAGGCCAAGGCGCCGTGCACGCCGCTGGTCTCGTAGCCGTGCACGCCGCCGGTGACCAGCACCGTCGGCAGCGCGTCGCTCCAGCCGCGGCTGCGCACGGCGAACAGGGGGAACGTCTCGCCCTCGGACACCACGCGCCCGTACTCGGCCACGTCGAAGCGGGCGCGGAGCGCGTCGACGCGCGGCAGCACGTCCTCCGCATAGCGGCGCTGCACGCGCTGGCGCGAGCGCCAGGCGGCGCGTTCAACATCGCCCCAAGGCGTGTCGGGAGTGCCAATCGGGTAGGGGGATAGCGACATGACCGGCGTGCCTCGGGAGTCCAGCGCCGGAGTTTATCGGTTCATTGGACCCCGTCGCCTAGGTGACGATGCTGAAGTTGAACTTCTGCGCACGCCCTTCCGCCGCCTTCGCGAAGGCGATCACACCACCGAGCTCCTCGACGACGTCCGCATGGGCGTTGCGAAGCCAGCCGAAGCGGACCGAGTGCTCGACGATGTGGGCTCGCAGCCGCTCCAGCATCGCCACGGCCTCAGCATGGGCGAGCCACGCGCCGTCGCGCGCCATCAGCTCGTTGGTCGAACTCATGCCCTCGGGCAGCTCCAGTTCGTCGAGGTTGAAGCGGACGTCCGTCGTGTCGCAGATCGCGAGGAAGGACGGGAGCCCGAGCTTGCGGGTCAGGGCATCCAGCGCCTTGGCTTGGGCATAGAGTGCTACCCGGTCTTCCGACTCGCCCTCGACGCGACCGTCGACCCAGAGGTTCGCCCACAGTACGGTGCTCATCGTCGGACCTCGCTGGTGGTGTTGCCTCGGCGCACCTTAGCAGCCGCCCCACGCGAGTCCGCACCGCCCTCTCAATCCTCCGCCTCGGCGGCCTCGCGGCCCTGCTGGCGGATGATCGCCTCCTCGCGGGCGTCGTTGATGGCTTGGCGCACGCTGTCAAGGTCGACTTCCGATTCATCCGGCGTCCATTCGCCGGTGAGCGGCGTGTCGGGCAACAGCTCGCCGGCCTCGAAGAGGGCCCACATCTCCTCGCCGAACCAGGTGTCGAGCAACTCCGGCGCGAAGCGGCCGAGCGTCGCCGTGAGGTTGTTGACGTCGCGCAGCAGCATGGTGCGTGCGTTGTTGTTGCCGGCGGCGCTCACCACCTGCGGGAAGTCGATCACCACCGGACCTTCCGGCCCGACCAGCACGTTGTACGCCGAGAGGTCGCCGTGGATCAGGCCGCAGCACAGCATGCGCACCACCTCGCGCACGAGGGCGGCGTGATAGGCGCGGGCGGTGTCGGCATCGAGTTCGACCTCGCCCAGACGCGGCGCGCTGAAGCCCTCGGCATCGGTCACCAGCTCCATGACCAGCACGCCGTGGAAGAAACCATAGGGCTCGGGCACGCGAACGCCGGCATCGCGCAGCTGGTAGAGCGCGTCGACCTCGGCGTTCTTCCAGGCCTCCTCCTGCTGCTTGCGGCCGAAGTTGGTGGCCTTGCCCATGGCGCGCGCTTCGCGGCTGCCGCGGCTCTTGCGGCCCTCCTGGTACTGCACGCGCTTCTGGAAGCTGCGTTGGGCCATGTCCTTGTAGACCTTGGCACAGCGCACGTCGTCGCCACTGCGCACGACGTACACGGCCGCTTCCTTGCCGCTCTTCAGCGGGCGCAGGACTTCATCGATGATGCCGTCATCGATCAGCACCTGCAGGGCGTCGGGCGTCCTCACGCCGCGGCCGCCGCGGGCGCGAAGAACATCACGTGGATGAGTCGCCCATTGACGAGGCTGTCGCCGAATCCCGGCCCCGCGGTGTGCCACAGCCAAGGGCGGAGCAGCACGAGCCGGTTGAATCGCATGGGGACGGTCATCGTCTTCTCCCACGCCGACTCATCGAGGCTGTCCCGCTCGATGATGTCGCGGTGCGCCTCGTCGAACGATGCATAGCCCATGGCCGCCAGCTCCGAGGGGTTCATCGGGCGTCGATCGGTGTTCGTGCGCCGGTGCCGGAAGAAGTCGGTGCCGCCGCTGCAGTGCTCGGGCAGGCTGAGGTAGAGGATGCCCGACCAGTAGCCGGGGTCGACGTGCACTCGCCCGAGACCGACGTCGGACGCCAGCGTGATCCGGCATTTCCCGTGCGAGCCGAGCGGCTCCATCGGCTTGAGCCGTTCGCCGGTGAGCTGCGACACGTACTCGGAGAGCCCCGGAAGATCGATGCGCTCCAGCGAGTTCCGTCCGGGGAACGCCCCTTGCTGCTCCGGATACGTCAGGCCCAGGGCATGCTCGCGGAAGGCTTCTGGGCGCTCGAGGAAGTCATCCACCACGATGAGGGAAGTCGGCATGGCCTTGGCAGTCCTTTTCGATGGCTCGCGATGGGAAACGGTCGCGCGCCGGCAATGACCGCATTCTGTCAGCAATCGAGCGCCCCGCTACACTGCGTCCCCGACGCGCAGCGGTGACGATTCATGAGTGGCCCGACCTCGAACGACCCGATCCGACTGGCACGCCGCGTGGCCGAACTCACCGGGTGCACCCGTGCCGAGGCCGAGGCCTACATCCGCAACGGCTGGGTCAGCGTCGATGGCGTGATGGTGGAAACCCCGCAGCGGCGCGTCACGGACGAGGTCGTGGCGCTCGACCCCGAGGCCCGGAAGAAGCCGGTCGAGCCCGCCACCCTGCTCTTCCACAAGCCGGCCGGTTTCGACGCCTTCAACGGCATCGGGAGCGCCGCGATGGGCATCTCCCCGGAGACGCACTGGGCCGACGATCCGCATGAGCAGCGGGTGCTGCAGCGGCATTTCGAGCGCCTCACGCCGATGGTGCCGCTGGAACCGGAAGCCAGCGGCCTGATCGTGCTGACACAGGACGGCCGCGTGGCGCGCCGCCTCACCGAAGACCTCGCGACCATCGAGCATGAGCTGCTGGTGGCCGTGGAAGGCCGCATGGCGCCCTATGGGCTGCACAAGCTGGCGCACGGCCTGTCGTTCGAGGGCCGCGAGCTGCCGCCATGCAAGGTGAGCTGGCAGAACGAAACCACGCTGCGCTTCGCCATCAAGGGCGTCGTGCCCGGCCAGCTACGTGCGATGTGCGCGCAGGTGGGCCTGGACGTTACCGCGATCCGCCGCCAACGCATCGGCCGCATCGCTATCGGCAAGGGGCCGGAGGGCGCGATGCCGCCGGGGCAATGGCGCTATCTGCCCGTCGGTGAGAGATTCTGAGGGCGGTGGCGCTCCGACGCAGAGCTGCACCTGGTGCGGAACCGGGTTGCACACGACGAGGGTCGCTTTCGCGTTGACGCATTGGAACTCCCCACGCCGACGGGCGTTGCGATAGACAGGCGCGACGAGCGCGTTGAATCGCTCATTTGAGTGCGCTCACGCTACGCTTGCGGCTACCAGACGTACATGACGCCAATCCGTGTACTGACGTAATCGTCATCACCGAGCCGCGTGATCGGCGAATCGCCCGCATCGCCTATCCAGCGCGAGAATCCGGCGCTTCCGACCATGGCCCATTGGCTATTGAGATCGTAGGCGAAACCCAAGCGCACCAGGCTGCGTACGAATCCTGCATCAGGCTTATAGGTCGACAGGCCTGTCAAGGCGGCCTGAGTTGCGTCGACGCCGAAGTAGGATTCGAGGTAGGCACGATTCGCCCAGTCGAAGCCGATGCGAGCGTTGAAGCGTAGACGGCCTTCGGGGTCGCTGAACCACTCCAGTGAAGGTGACGCCGTGAGTCCGCCATGACCGTCGGCAACGTCCGTCAGCAGGTCGAGGCGAACAGCAAAGGGAGCAAAACTCCAAGCCGCGTACCCCCCGAGTTCAACAGCCGCGCCCACCTCACCCAGACCCCTCAGCAGCGACGGCAGATCGTCCGCATTCCGACCGGCGTCAAAGTTGAGTGCGAATCCGGCTTCGAAGTCCTCGGCCTCGACCAAGCCGATACGCGGACCTGACTTGAGGTCAGCGTAGAGCGACTCGCCATCCTTCAATCGGTCAACCAGGGGTGTCGGCGCAGCGCTGTCGTCGCTCGCGGATGGAAAGGTGGGGGCCAGTTCTACGCCGAGACCTACAGCCCATCGATCCTGCGCCTTCGCGGGGCTCACAAGGACCAGCAGGACTACTCCGGTAACGATGGAACGGATGGAACGATTCATGGACTACCTCTGAGATTGGTTGTGACGGGAGGGAAGGCGGAGTGGAACGCTCACCTGCTTTCTTATGCATCGTCGCGACGTGGGCCAATATCCGCGCGCTGCAGGCGTGCAAGAAGCAACGGCAGATGATGGCGCGCAGTGCGCTCACCGGTCTGGCGCGCATACCGGAAGTAGCTTCGCCGCGGCGAGGCTTCGAACATCAGTTCGGCGTTGATCAGATAGTCAGCTTGCGCTGCCTCCGGCGCGATGCGGGCGCGGCGAAGGGTCAAGCTCTGCCGTTGCGGCACAGCCCCTTCCTTGGGCTCTGTTCCAGGACGCGGCGTGACGTCGACGGCGATGATGAAGCGAGCACCGGCCTGTCTTGCCGCACGCACGGCCAGCGGAAGCGACTCGTCGCCGTCTTCATACTCGGTACCGTCGATGCCCACCGGCGAGAAAACTCCTGCGACCGCGCTCGAGGCTCGGACCGCGACTCCCGTGTTTCCGGTGGTGAAGAACACCGGCGCCTTGTCGCTGCGCCGCGTCGCAACGACGATCAGTCGGCGTGGAAGCTGCTCGATCCGTCGGCCGTCAAGTTGCGCATTCACGTAGTCCTGCAGACGCTGGCCGTGGATCCATCCACGATCAGCAAAGGGAGAAAGATCGAACAACGTCAACGGCCCACCGCTTTGCGACAACGCATCTATTTCGAGAGCCGTTCGACCACTCGCCCAGAACGCACCGAGTAGTGAGCCAACGCTGGTACCAACAACGACATCGACCTCGATGCCCGCTTCCTCCAGAACACGGAGGACGCCGATATGTGCGTAGCCGCGCGGGCCGCCGCCGCTCAGCACGAGAGCCACTCTGGGCGTTGGCTCCAGCTTGGAAACAACGAGTTGTGCACTCGGCCGGTCAGCCTCGACGTAGTTGAAAGGGGTCGCACATCCGCCCAACATGGTGACCATCGCGGATAGCACGACCACTGCGACTCGAGTGCTTCTTGCCGGCCTCACCTGCGTTGATCCCCGACTTGTGTTGACCTTCTTGTTCGACACAGGACACCCTCGATCTCTTGGAAACTCTTGACCAGCACGTCGCCACGGTTTCGGCTCAGTACGGATCGGCGACGCACCGGCATGGACTTCCCCATCACGCCCCGGAAGGCCGCGCGCTCTCGGGCGAATCCGCCGCCGACAGCAGCACGCATCCCGGCGGAATCTCCCCGGCACCGAGCCGCTTAACCGCCGGCCAGTCCACCCTCGGCGCGGCTCGCCCGCAGCGCAGGTGGAAGGTCTGCATCGAACGGATCGCGAAGGCCGCTTCCTGCATGGCGGCCGCGTGCGCCGGCGAACGAACCCAAGAACGCATCGCGTCCGGGCTCTCCCAAGCGGTCATCGTCCAGACCTCAGCCCCCAGGCGCCGGATGCCCTGGTCCTGGAAGAGCAGCCCGGGAGTTCCCTCCATCCTGCCGACGAGGCGGATCGACGCGAGCGCGAAGGTCAGCCGACCCGCGCGACCGATCTGGGCGTGGGTCACCACGACATAGGCCGGTTCCTGCATGGGCGGAAGCGCCTCGGCGAAAGAGAGGGCGTGGAATGCCGCAGCGATGACGCCGATCCACGAGGCGCGGATCACGGTGCGACCCCGGGTTTGCCCTTGGACACCATCCCCCGCATGACCTGGTGAAGGACACGCGTCCGGATCGAACGCGGCAGCGTCATCAACCCGTAGCCGAGCAGCTTGGCCAGCCCGCCGGGCCTGATCGTGGTCCGTCGCCCCAGGGCATCGAGGCAGGGTTCGACGAGTGCATCCGGGTCTGCGGCCTGTCCCATCGCCATGCCGGCCCGCGCCGCGAATCCGGTGGCGACCGGGCCGGGGGCGCAACTGAGCACATCGATGCCGTCGTCCTCCCATTCGATCGCAAGAGCTTCGGCCAGGGACTGCACATAGGCCTTCGTCGCTGCGTAGTTGGCCGACAGCGGCGTGCCTTGGAACCCGACCACCGACCCGAAGACCACAAGGCCGCCGCGACCCCGCAGGCGCAGACGACGCCCGAAGACGTGGGCGATTCGGAGCACCGCGGCCGCGTTGACGGCCAGCATGTCCGCCTCGCCCTCCAGTGGCTGGTCGAGGAACGGGCCGATCGAACCGAAGCCGGCCGCAGCGACGACCAGCCCGATGTCAAGGCTGCCGGTCTGCTCGTCGAGTGCGGCCACGCTCCCCGGCTTGCCGAGGTCCATGGGGATCACGATGCAGCGGATCGCATGAGCGACCTGCAGCTCCTCGGCCAACACGCTGAGGGCGGCAGCGCGGCGGGCGACCAGCACGAGACTCGATCCCCGCGCCGCCAGCCGGTGGGCGAACGCCCGGCCCAATCCGTCCGACGCACCGGTCACGATCGCCCATGCGCCATAGCGCTGGGCCCACTCGCGGCGCGCCGACGACGCGCCTTGGGTCTCCATGGCCCCCTGCGGCGCGGCGCTCACCGCCGCACCTCGATGGCGAGTTCGGTCGTTCCGCCGCCTTCCAATGCAACGGCCGCCTCGTCGAAGCGCGGCGCGCGGAAGCGGGGCCGCGCGTTTCGCGACACACCCCAGGCCTCCTTCGGCATGCCCACGAGGTTGGTGTCCACGACACGGTTGCCGTTGAGATCGTGCGAGCTGCCGACGGCATAGAGGCCATCAGGGAGATCCGTGAACTCGCAGATGACGGTCGCCGCCGCCGGATGCCATTGGCGGGTCCGCGCCTTCTCACCATCGGAAGGAAAGCCGGCTTCGTCGCTGTAGAGCGCG
>JAIXTZ010000220.1 GCA_027483745.1 Lysobacteraceae bacterium | reverse complement strand
GCGAGCAGTGCGGTGAAGGCCAGCCGCACCTCGCGCCGCTTGCCGAGCACCAGCGTGTTCACCTGCTCGATGGCCGCGTCGAGGGCGGCGCGGGCGTCGACA
Organism: Lysobacteraceae bacterium; assembly: GCA_027483745.1. The sequence continues at coordinate 5,424 of JAIXTZ010000220.1, read as the reverse complement.
GGTAGGATGGCGGCCGGTTTCGGGGGAGCGTGCATGGGCAGTGCGGCGGCAGGGGAAGAGCTCGAGTCTCGCATGGCCGATTCGTCGGCCCGCGTGAAGTTCATCGCGCTCTGGGCGCTGTTGCTGGCCGCGAAGCTGGCCTTCGCCGCGAGCATGCCGCTGTTCGGCGATGAAGCCTTCTATGCGTGGGAGGCCCTGCATCCCGCGTGGGCCTACTCCGACCTGCCGGGCGGCACGGCCGCCGCCGTGGGCGTCGGTTCGGCCCTGCTCGACGGGTTGCCGCTGCCCCGCGAACTCGGCGTGCGACTCGTCTTCCTGCTCGCGGCCGCCGCGATCCCGTGGCTGGTGGTCCGCATCGCGCGCCGGCTGGGGACGCCCGCGCAGGCGTGGCGCGCGGGGCTGTGGAGCCTGCCGATTCCGCTTCTAATGCCGATGGGCGTGATGGCCTTGCCCGATGCCTTGATGACATCGGCGGCCCTGCTCGCCCTCGATGCCTGTGCCGGCCTGCTGCACGACGACGAGGCGCCGCGAGGCCGGCTTTATGCACAGTTCGCGATCGCCCTCGCCCTCGGCGCGCTCACCCACTACCGCTTCGGCCCGATCCTGCTGGTCGGCGCGATCGCGTTCTTCGCCACCGGCGGGTGGCGCCGGCGCGGGGACTTCGGCCTATGGCTGGCACTGCTTGCCGGTGCCGCGGCCTGGTGGCCAATCTTCCAGTACAACCTCGAGATGCAGGGCGCGGGCCTGCACTTCCAGCTCGTGGAACGGCATCCGTGGCACTTCGACGCAAAGGGCCTGCTGCAGCCGCTGCTGCAGGCGGTGATCACCACGCCCTTGCTCTATGTCCTGTTCGGTTGGGCGCTGTGGGTGAATCGCCGGGCGACGCCGCCCGCCCTGCGATTCGTCGCGCTGGCCGGCGGCGGGTTGTGGCTGTTCTATGCGCTGCTCGCGCCCTTCGTCGACAAGGCGCGCTTCTCGCTGCACTGGCCGGTGCCCGCCTACCTGTTGGCGGCCACGCTGCTGCCTATCGCCTTGGATGCCGCGAAGGCGCATTGGGCGGCGCGTGTCGCGCCTTGGGCGGCGGGCATGGCGGCGGCCGCGACGGCCCTGATGCTGGCGGCCTTCGTCCTGCCCGCCTCGCCGACGCTCGCGGCCCGCGCCGCGGGCACGGCGCTCTATCCGGACAACTTCGTCGGCTGGGACGAGATCGCCGGTGCGCTGCGGCCTCGACTGGCGCCCGGCGACGTCGTGGTGGCCGACCACTTCATGCTGGCCGCCCAGCTCAGCTTTTCGCTCGGTGGCCGCGCCGAGGTGTTCGTGCTCGACCATTGGAACAACCACAAGCACGGCCGGGCGCCGCAGATCGCCCTGTGGGGCTACGACGAAGCGACGCTGTCGCGTCTCGCGCCCGGCACGCACGCATGGATCGCCTTCGAAGTCGCCGAGACGCCGGAGCGCGACCACGCGGCATGGGTGGCGCGTCCGTGCCGCTGGTTCGAGTCGCTGGAGTACGTCGCCACCATCGACGGTCCCGGTGGCGGCAAGCGCTTCTGGCTCTACCGCGGCTTCCGCCGCCATGGGGCAGGGGGCGACACCGCGTGCGAGGTTCTTCCGCCGGCTCGTTAGCCCGGGCCTCGTCGTCGCCTCAGGACTGCGGCCCGTCCCCATCCCCGTCGACCGAGCGCCGCAGGGAGGCGGGCTCGCGCCGGGCGGCCTCATGGGCGGCGTCGGTGGCTTGGGTGAGGGCGTCACCCGCGGATTCCAGTGCCGCCAGCTGCTCGGCCAAGCGGTTGTGCGCCCGCTGCAGGGCAGCGCGGGCATCGTCCAGCTCGAGGCGGGTGGCTCGGAGGCCCTTCGACTGGATCCACAGCCGGTGCTGCAGCAGGTCGCGCTTGGCCTCTCGGATCAGCGGTTCCCCATCAAGGGCTTGCTGGGCTCCCGAGCCGAGGTCGCCCGCCACCCGGCCGACCACGCCGCGCCAGGCGGTCATGCGTTCGCTGGCGCGCGCCAGCAGAATTTGCACCGCATCCGCGAGGTCGAGCAGCTCGCGCAGGCGCCGCTCGCGGACCCGGCGCCCGCGATAGACGATCCCCACCACGGCGGCGACCAGCACGAAGGCGGCGAGGGCGAAGGTGAAAAAGCCGAAGTCCATGCGGAACCGGGTTCGAGGGAGGATCTCGAGTGTGCCCCCCGCGCTTCGCGCAGGGCAACGCGGGGCCGCCGAGGAGGCGGGCGTATGAACGCCCCCAGGTCCTTGATTTGACACAGGGGGCAGGCCTGCTTAATCTTTCGCGCTTATGTCCGCGACCTCGCTTTCCGTGGTGGACGCATGGCGGATGGTTTCCGCCGCGCGTATCTTCACCGGCCGCGTCCCGCTGTCCTCCCTGACCCGGCTCGCCGGCCTGCTGGCGGACACCGAGGGCGAGTGCCGCTACGAGATCGAGTTCGGGCGTGATCTCTCCGGTCTGGCGACGATCGACATTGTCGCCGAGGCCGAGCTTCCGCTGGTTTGCCAACGGTCGCTTGAGCGGTTCCTGTATCCGGTGTCGTTGCGTCAGCAGCTCGGCTTGTTGGCTGACGAATCGGAGGAGGCGGCGCTTCCGGAAGGGGTCGAGCCTGCCCTGGTGGGACCGGATGGCGCGTTGCACCCGCTGGAGCTGGTCGAGGATGAGCTGATCCTCGCCGTCCCGGCTTTTCCGGTGAAGCCGGGCAGTGCGGAAGTGGAGGCGGTCTGGAATGACGCCACCGCCGAAGCGGAAGAAGACGAACAACCCAGAACCAACCCTTTCGCCGCGCTCGCCGCGCTGAAAGGCCGCAAGACCCTCGGAGATTGACCCATGGCCGTCCAGAAATCCCGCGTCACCCCGTCCCGTCGTGGCCAGCGCCGCTCGCACGATGCGCTTTCCGCCAAGCAGCTCGCCACCGACCCGACCAGCGGTGAGACGCACCTGCGCCACCACGTCACCGCCGATGGCTTCTACCGCGGCAAGAAGGTGATCGACACCAAGTCGAAGGTTTCCGACGCCGAGTGATCGGCCGGCATGGCGCCCTGCGCCAGCCTTCAGACCGTCCTCGAAGGGCTTGCCAACGGCGGCCCTTCGGGTGACGCTGCGATGACGCGACGGTTCGCCCCGTCGCGTTTCGTTTTTCTGCGCCACCGTACGCCCGCGAAGGGCGCCGGGGCGCCCTGGAGCCTTCGAGAATGACCGTCTATTCGCGCATCGCCGGCACCGGCAGCTACCTGCCGGAGAAGATCCTCACCAACGCCGACCTCGAGAAGATCGTCGAGACCTCGGACCAGTGGATCCGCGAGCGCACCGGCATCCAGCAGCGACATATCGCCGCCGAAGGCCAGACCACCGTCGACCTCGCCGAACAGGCTGCGCTGCGCGCGATGGAGGCGGCCGGCGTGACCGGCGCCGACCTCGACCTGATCGTCATGGGCACCACCACGCCCGACATCATCTTCCCGAGCTCGGCCTGCCTGCTGCAGGCGCGACTTGGTGCCAACGGCTGCCCGGCCTTCGACGTCAACGCCGCCTGCTCGGGTTTCATCTTCGCGCTCACCACGGCGGACAAGTTCATCCGCAGCGGCGCAGCGAAGACCGTGCTCGTCGTGGGCGCCGAGACGCTGACCCGCATGCTCGACTGGTCGGACCGCAACACCTGCGTGCTGTTCGGCGACGGCGCCGGCGCCGTCGTGCTGAAGGCCGATGCCGAGACCGGCATCCTCAGCACGCATCTGCATTCCGACGGCGGCAAGAAAGAGCTGCTGTACAACCCGGTGGGCGTGTCCTCGGGCTTCAAGCTCGACGAGAAGAACGCCGGCGTGCGCGTGCTGATGGCCGGCAGCGACGTCTTCAAGTACGCCGTCAAGGCGCTCGACAGCGTCGTCGACGAGGCCCTCGAGGCCAACGGCATCGACAAGACCCAGCTCGACTGGCTGATCCCGCACCAGGCCAACTTGCGCATCATCGAGGCGACCGCCAAGCGCCTTGCCATGCCGATGGACCGCGTCGTGCTGACCGTGCACAAGCACGGCAACACCTCGGCGGCGTCGGTCCCACTGGCATTGGACGAGGCCGTGCGTTCGGGCAAGGTGCAGCGTGGCCAGCTGGTGCTGATGGAGGCCTTCGGCGGCGGCTTCACCTGGGGCTCGGCGCTGATGCGCTACTGAGCCCGTGGGCGGGCGGGTCGACGCCATACCGCCTCGTACAGACGGATTCGCGCGGGCGGCCCTATCATGGCCGCCCGTTTCGTTTTCCGGACCCGCTGCATGACTGCACCGCTCGCCTTCGTGTTCCCCGGCCAGGGCTCGCAGAGCGTCGGCATGCTCGCCGAACTCTCCGAGCTGAACCCCGGCGTGCGCGCGACCTTCGACGAGGCCAGCGACGGCGCGGGCGTGGATCTCTGGGCGCTGTCGCAGGGCGGCCCGGAGGAGCAGCTCAACCGCACCGAGTACACCCAGCCGGCCCTGCTCGCCGCCAGCGTCGCCGTGTGGCGACTGTGGCAGGCCCGCGGCGGCGCCACGCCGCGCGCGCTGGCCGGGCACAGCCTTGGCGAATACAGCGCCCTCGTGGCCGCCGGTGCACTGACGCTCCGCGACGCGGCCCACCTCGTCCGCCTGCGCGGCCAGCTGATGCAGGACGCCGCGCCCGCCGGTACTGGCGCGATGGCCGCCGTGCTCGGCGCCGAGGATGCGGTGGTCGAAGCCGCCTGCGCCGACGCCGCGCATGCCGAAGTGGTCGTGCCGGCCAACTACAACTCGCCCGGCCAGATCGTCATTGGCGGCCATGCCGCGGCCGTCGATCGCGCCATCGCCCTGCTGGCCGAGCGCGGCGTGCGCAAGGCCGTCAAGCTCGCCGTTTCGGTGCCGTCGCATACGCCGCTGATGCGCGAAGCCGCGAACCGGCTCGCCCAGGTCGTCGCCGGCCTCGACTGGCGCGCCCCGTCAATCCCGGTGGTACAGAACGTCGACGCCTCCGCGCACGAATCCGTCGAAGCCATCGCCGAGGCGCTGGTGCGCCAGCTCTACCTCCCGGTGCAGTGGACGCGCTGCGTGCAGGCGCTGGGTGGCATGGGCGCGACGACGCTGGTGGAGTGCGGCCCCGGCAAGGTGTTGACCGGCCTCGCCAAGCGCATCGACAAGTCGCTCCTGGGCCAGTCCACGTCGACGCCGGCCGATTTCGACGCTGCGCTGGGTGGCGCCGCGGCTTGAGCCGCGCCGCGCGCACCAGCGGTGTTCCCTTTCCCTTGATCCTTACGCCGAACTGCCATGTCCAACGAACTGAACGGTGAAATCGCCCTGGTCACCGGTGCCAGCCGAGGCATCGGTGCCGCGATCGCCGACCTGCTCGCGTCGAAGGGCGCGACCGTCATCGGCACGGCCACCACCGAGTCCGGTGCGGCGGCCATCGGTGAACG
>JAIXTZ010000075.1 GCA_027483745.1 Lysobacteraceae bacterium | reverse complement strand
GCGTGCAGGACGGTCATCACCACCTCGGCGGCGGAGACGTCGCGCCCCTGCTTTTCGCTCTCCTTGGCGTGGCGGCCGACGGGGATGCCGCGGCCGTTGTCGGAGACCGACACCGAGCCGTCCTCGTGGATCGTGACCAGCACCATGTTCGCGTGGCCGGCCAAGGCCTCGTCGACCGAGTTGTCGACGACTTCGAACACCATGTGGTGCAGGCCGGACCCGTCGTTGACGTTGCCGATGTACATGCCCGGACGCTTGCGGACGGCCTCCAGGCCTTCCAAGGCGGTGATGCTGTTGGCGTCGTAGGTCGGCGTGGCCGGGGTGCTGGGGGTCTGTTCCGTCATGCTCTGCGGCTGCGTTGCGGGCGGGCCGTGGCGATGAGGCCAACGGGCGCCGAAAGGAGGCCAGCCGGGCGCCCATGGAGCGGGGCAGGGCGTCGGCGGCACCGCGGGCGGGGCCCGGGACGGCCGGCGCAGGGCCGGGCTGGAACCGCTCGATTATAGGCGTTCCCGCGGGGTGAAGGCGGTGGCGGTTCCACGTGGAACCCGGGGCGCCGCCGGGCGCACAAGAACCGTCGGGTGGTCATGGAACAGCCCACCCCATGAGTGACTGACGTCTTCGGACAAGCCTGATGTCCGTCCGATACGGCAGGAATCGCGACCATGGACTACTCGACCGGCATCGAGGCGATCTGCCCCCCCTGTTCCACGTGGAACACACCCCATCCCGGGGCACGAAGCGCCAAATCAGCGTCCCAGCGGGTGCCGCTGACGATCGTCTGATAACCGCACTCGGCCACCCACCCGAGGACTGCCGCCTGCCGAGACGGGTCCAACTCTGCCTGGAGATCATCCAGCAACAAGAGGCTGCGTTCCCTGGACCATTCACGCAAGGCCTCCGCCTGTCCAAGGACCAACGCCAGCGCCACGAGCTTGGCCTGGCCTCGCGACAACTGTTCCGCATCCACCCCAAATGGCTGGCCGAGGTCCACATCCGACCGCTGCGGTCCAATGGTCGTGTAGCCGAGCTCCCGGTCGCGGGGTCGATTCAACAACAGGAGGTCTGACAGCGACGCCTCCGACTGGCGCCAGCCAGGGCGCAGCTGCAGGTCCGGGGGCGCCAGTCCCGGCGCAAGCGTCGGCCAGACTCGATCAAGACCGGGTCGCCACAGGGCCAACGCTGTCGCGCGCTGGGCCACGAGCGCATCCGCCATGAGGCCCATCTCACGCTCCCAGGGCTCGAACTCGGGATCGGCAGCCCCAGCACGGAGCAGGGCATTCCGGTGCTTCAAGGCCCGCCCATAGCGTCGAGCAGCGTCCGCAAACCGAGGTTCCACGTGGAACGCGAGCCAATCCAAGGCGCGACGACGCTCTTCCGCGGGCCCGGTCACGACCTGAGACGACTCCGGGTGGAAACACAGCACCGGGAAGGGCGCGGCCAACTCGCTCAAGCTTGCCACCGAAGCGCCGTCCAGCCGCGCCTCCCAGCGGTCTCCCGTGTGCCGAAGGCCAGAAACGCGACCCCGGCCCGCATCGTCGGTCCAGCGCGCCACCACTTCCAAGGCCGGCTCGCCCCTCTGGACCAGGCCGTCCACCACCCGGCCCCGGAAGCTCCGCCCAAAACCGAGCAAGCACAGGGCCTCCAGAACGCTGGTCTTTCCCGCCCCGTTTGGCCCCACCAACCACGCGCCGGCGGACGGAAACGCCAAAGCCGCCGACCGCAGGCAGCGCAGATGGCGGATCTCGACCGATTCAACCCACATGGTGTCCACCGCCTCGATGCCCGGCACTCGCACCGGCATCCAGACTTACCGCGCCTCGGCGACACCCCACAGCACGACGCCCGGCAAAACCGGGCGTCGGGAGAATCCTCAGCGGGGATCGCAACGCGGTCACAGGCGCAGCGGCATCACCACGTGGCGGCTGCGGTCGCTGTCCTTTTCGCGCACCAGCACCGAGGAATTGGCATCCCGCAGGTTGAGCACGACCGATTCGCCTTTCAGAGCGCCGAGGGCGTCCAGCAGGTAGGTCACGTTGAAGCCGATGGCCAAGCCATCGATCCGGGTTTCGACCTCGAGTTCCTCGTGCGCCTCTTCCTGCTCCGGGTTGTGCGCGACGATGCGCAGCAGGCCCGGGGCCGCTTCGAGCTTCACGCCACGGAACTTCTCGTTCGACAAGATGGCGGCGCGCTGCAAAGCCGAACGCAGCACTTCGCGATCCAACTCGACGGTCTTGTCGGCGCCGATCGGAATGACGGCCTCGTAATCCGGGAAACGGCCGTCGATGAGCTTGGTCGTGAAACTGACGTCCTCGCGGCGCAAACGCAGGTGGTTGCGCGCCAGTTCGAGTTCGACCAGGCGGTCGCCGCCTTCCAGCAGGCGCTGAAGTTCGAGCACGCCCTTGCGCGGAACGATGATCTGGCGCTTGGTACCGGTCCCGCCGGGTAGGGCGGCTTCACAGAGCGCCAGACGATGGCCATCGGTGGCGACGCAGCGCAGGGAATCCCCGCGCAGATCGAACAGCAGGCCGTTGAGGTAATAGCGGACGTCCTGCTGCGCCATGGCAAAGGCGCTGCGTTCGATCAGATCCTTGAGCAGGGCTTCCGAAAGCGACACGCGCTCGACGCCTTCGAGGGCATCGACGGACGGGAAATCGTTGGCGGCCAAGGTGGCCAAGGTGAAGCGGCTGCGGCCTGCCGAAACGGTCGCCTTGTCACCGCTGACTACGACGGTCACGCGGCAGCCGTCCGGCAAGGCACGGACGATTTCGAACAGTTTGCGTGCGGGGATGGTGGTCTCGCCGTCCTCGGCGTCCTCCACCACGGCCCGCGCCACCATCTCGACTTCCAGATCGGTGCCAGTGAGCGACAGCTCGACGCCGCGCACTTCCACCAGCAGGTTCGACAGGACGGGGAGGGTCTGGCGGCGCTCCACGACGCCAACCACTTGCTGGAGGGGCTTCAGAAGGGCTTCGCGGGACAGGGAGAAGCGCATGCGGTCGGGGCCTATTTCCGTCGTTGGATAAATCTATCGATGGTGGTGGTAGAGGCCCCGGAAAACACCGAATAACTTCCCAAGACCTTGATTTTATTGAATCTTTAATCAGAACCGCTGTGGGGAAGCCGAAGAACAACCGTGTGGATAACGGTGGGCAACGTGGACGGCGTCCGACTTGTCCCGCGTTGTCCACAGGCTGTGCACGGCCTGTCGACGCGGTTTCCCGCTCCCCTCACTCCGTCAGCTTGCGCACCAGCTTGTCCCAGTCTTCGCGCAGCTTGCCGTCGCTCTGCATCAGGTCGCGGATCACCCGGCAGCCATGCAGCACCGTCGTGTGGTCGCGGCCGCCGAAGCCGTCACCGATTTCCGGCAGGCTGTGCTCGGTGAGCTCCTTGGCCAGGGCCATCGCCACCTGGCGCGGGCGCGCCAATGAGCGGGTCCGGCGCTTGGACAGGAGGTCCGCCACGCGCAGCTGGTAGTAGTCTGCCACGGCCTTCTGGATGTTCGGGATGGAGATCGCCTGCTGCTGCGCGCGCAGCAGGTCGCGCAG
>JAIXTZ010000155.1 GCA_027483745.1 Lysobacteraceae bacterium | reverse complement strand
TGCTTCACCCAGTCGGCGTCGAACATCGGCGACTTGTTGGGGATGCGGATGTACTCGACGAGGCGCGGGACGATGTCGTCGTCCCACATCTGGCCGACGAAAGACTGGGTGCGGGCGTGATCCATGGAGGCTCCGGGGCGGCCGCTCGGGCCGGCGTGAATGACGTGGCCGGATTGTAGTCGCCGATATCGCCGGCCGGCGCCGGGCGGGGTAGGAAAATTCCTACAAGACGTCGCGTAGAACTCCTAGCCGACATTGGGGGCTCGCTCGATAACCTGCGCGGCATCGGATTGCGATTCTGTTTCCACCGCGGCACGAACCCCGCCGCGGCCCCAAGGATGACGGACACGGAGCCCCCCATGAACTTCTTCAGCAGGACCTTCGCCGCGCTGGTGCTTGCCTTTGCCTTCGCGGGCACGGCGCAGGCCAATGAGCGGATCAACATCAACACCGCGGATGCGGCCACGTTGGATCGCGTGATGGACGGCGTCGGCCCGGCGAAAGCCGCGGCCATCGTCGAGCATCGCCGCGTGCATGGGCCGTTCCGTTCGATCGACCAGTTGGTCAACGTGAAGGGCATCGGCCCTGCCACGCTGGAGCTGAATCGGGCGCGGATCATGGTGGGTGGGGCGCCTGCGGCGACCCCGGCCACGGTCCGCGCGGCCACGAACGCCCCGCGTCCCACTGCACCACCCCCTAGGGTGCGCTGAGGCGCGGGTTCAAGGACGAGCGCGTCGCCCACGGAAGGGCGCAAGGACGAACCAGGAAGCGTTGCCCCGGACGGCGGCGTGACCGGCAAGGACGCTGCCCGGCGTCGCCCATGGAGTGGGCGGCCGGGCCTTCTTCTTCCGCCCCTTCCCGCACGGCGAGGGGCGGGCCAGACTGGCGGGACCGGTGTTCCGATGTCCGCCTGCGCATGATCGAGCTGATCCCCGCTACCACCCACCGTCGCGAGCGCTGGAAGAACGGCGGCGGCTGGACGCGCGAGATCCTTCGCTTCCCGGCGGACGGCGCCTGGGACTGGCGCATCTCGGTGGCGGAAGTGGGCTGCGATGGTCCGTTTTCGCCCTTCCCCGGCTGTGAGCGCGAGATCGTTCTGGTCTCGGGGCAGGGCATGGAACTGCACTTCGCCGATGGCGAGATGCATCGTCTGGCGCCGCCGCATGGTCGGCTGCGGTTCTCCGGCGAGCGGCCGCTGACGGCCCTGCTGGTGGATGGCCCGACGGTCGACTTCAACCTGATGTGGCAGCGCGACGCCATCGACGCGCAGCTGCTGCATCGCCCGATCGTCGGATCGATGCTGTTCTTCGGCGAGCCCGGCGTGACCTGGGTGCTCTACGTGTTGGCCGGGCAGGTGCGGACGCCGGCTGGCGTGCTCGATATCGGCGATGCGGCGCGCTTCGCCATTCCTCCTGGCGAGCGGCGCGTGATCGAAGGGGGCGGCGAAGTGCTGCTCGCGAAGCTGGCCCCGCGTCGCCCTGCAGCCTAAGGCGGAACGATCAGCGCACGCCGCGCGCCCGGAGATGGGCGCTGTAGGCCATGTCCTCCTCGAGGATGTGTTCGGCCAACCAGGCGATGAGGAAGCGCATCACGTCACGCGCCAGCGTGCCGTCGCCGCTGTCGAGCCGCTCCCGGAATGCCCGAAGTTGCGCTTCGAAGTGCCGGTGGCCGTGTTCATGGTCTTCGTGGTCCACCCAGTGGTGAAGGGCGAACAGCCGCTCCTCGTGGCGGAAGTGCAGCCGCGTGTACGACTCGAGCCCGCCGATCACCTCCGAGAGCGCCGCCGCCGATTGCGCCCGGGCGATCATCGCGCTGAGCTGGTTGATGTAAGCCAGCAGCACGCGATGCTGGGCGTCGATGCTCTCGATCCCCACCGAGAGCAGAGGCGACCATGGAATGGGGTGGCCCTTGGTGGCCATCTCGGCCAGGGCGGGGCCCATCGAGGGCAGCGGGCGGGCTTTCGAAGCGGCGGGCAGCGGGATGGCGGCGGACATGGGGCGGGCGCGGGAGTCGAGGCCGCGACAGGCTCGCAGGCCGGTGTCCCGATGCCTTGATCGCCGTCAATCCCGCGCCGGATTCAGCGGTCGTCCCGGGTCCAGACAGCGCCGTCCTCGACCTTGACCGGGAACTTCACCAGCGGCAGGTAGGCCGGGGCGCACTGCGGCTCGCCGCTGCGCAGGTCGAAGGTCGCCGAGTGCAGCAGGCAGACGAGGGCGCCCTGCTCGGCGTCGAACGGCCCGGCCGAGAGCTCGTAGTCCTCGTGGGTGCATTTGTCCTCGACGGCGTACAGCGTGCCGTCGAAGTTGATGACGAGGATCGGCGTGTCGCCGTCCCAGACCACCCGCGTCTCGCCGGGCGCGAGTTCGTTCTCCGCGCAGACCTTCACCCAGCTCACAGGGCCTTCTCCAGCACCTCGAAACGCAGGTCGTCGCGCTTGGGGTGGCCAAAGCGGGCGTCGCCGTAGGGGAAGGGCTTCTTGATGCCGGTGCGGCGGTAGCCGCGGCGCTCGTACCAGGCGATCAGCTCGTCGCGGATGTCGATGACCGTCATCCGCATCGCCGGCAGCTGCCAGTCGTCACGGGCGACGCGTTCGCACTCCTTCAGCACGGCATCGCCGAGTCCGCCCCCCTGGCGGGTCGGGTCGACGGCGAACATGCCGAAATAGCCCGCGCCGTCGTCGTCGCAGACGTGGGCGCAGGCGACCAGCTTGCCCTCGTGCTCCGCCAGCACCACGCGGCTGCGCGGGCGGGCGAGGTCATTCTCGAGCACCTCTGGGGCGACGCGCGGGCCATCCAGCAGGTCGGCTTCGGTGGTCCAGCCGGCGCGGCTGGCGTCGCCGCGGTAGGCCGAGGTGACCAGCGCGATGATCGTGTCGCGGTCGGCGAGCGTGGCGGTAAGGAAGTGCAGCGGTGCGGTCATGGCGTCGTCGTCGGGCGCGTGGCGTGGCGAAGCGTTCAGAGCAGCAGCTGGCGCACTTTGTGGAGCGCGGCCACCAGCGCGTCGATCTCGGCTTCCGTGTTGTAGAAGGCGAGCGAGGCGCGGCAGGTGGCGGAGACGCCGAACCAGGCCAGCAGCGGGTGCGCACAGTGCTGGCCGGAACGCACGGCGATGCCTTCCAGATCGAGCAGGGTAGCGAGGTCGTGCGCGTGGGTGCCTTCGATGGCGAAGGAAATCACTGCGGCCTTCTCGCGGGCGGTGCCGAAGATGCGCAGGCCCGGCACCGTGGCCAGCGCCGCGTTCGCATGGGCGAGCAAGTGTTGCTCGCGGGCCTCGATCGCGGCCATGCCGAGCGCGGACAGCCACTCGGCGGCCGCACCCAAACCGATGTGGCCGGCGATGTTCGGCGTGCCGGCTTCGAAGCGCATCGGCGGGTCGTTGAAGACCGTCCCTTCGAAGCGGACTTCCTTGATCATCTCGCCGCCGCCGAGGAAAGGCGGCATCTGCGCCAGGAGTTCGCGCCGGCCCCAGAGGCCGCCGGTGCCAGTGGGGCCGCACATCTTGTGGCCGGTGAAGGCGTAGAAGTCACAGCCCAGCGCCGCGATGTCGACCGGGCGATGCGGCACGGCCTGCGAGCCGTCGACGACGGTGGTGATGCCGCGCTTCGCCGCCTCGCGGCAGATCTCGCGCACCGGGTTGACGGTGCCGAGCACGTTGGAGACATGGGCGAAGGCCAGCAGCTTCACCTCGGGGGTGAGCAGGCGCCACAGGCCGTCGAGGTCGAGTTCGCCTTCGGGAGTGAGCTCGGCGACCTTGATCGTCGCGCCGGTGCGCTCGGCGATGAGCTGCCACGG
>JAIXTZ010000166.1 GCA_027483745.1 Lysobacteraceae bacterium | reverse complement strand
GTGCAGATGGCGATGCAGACCATCGTCTCGCGCCAGACCGACATCGTGCGCTCGCCCGTGGTGCTCTCCACCGGCCAGGTGCAGGCCGGCGTGCGCTTCAACATCATCCCCGACGAGGCACGCATGGCCGGCACGCTGCGCGCCTTCGACGACGGCGTGCGCGCCGACGTCATCGCGCGCTTCGAGCGCACGGCGAAGGCCATCGCCGAGTCGGCTGGCGCCACCGCCGAGCTCAGCGTCAATCTCAACGCCCCGCTCACCGCGAATGCCGCCGAGCGCGCCGAGCGCGGCGGTGCGGCACTGCGCGCCGCGCTGGGCGAGGACAAGGTCGTCGAGATGCCGCTGCTGACCATCGGCGAGGACTTCTCGCAGTTCAGCACCGTGGCGCCGACCTTCTACTGGTTCGTCGGCAGCACCGGCCCGGGCATCGACCCGCGCCGCGCGCCGATGAACCACTCGCCGGAATTCCTGCTCGACGAGTCGGCGCTTGAGCCCGGCCTGCGCAGCCTGCTCGCCGTTGCGCTCGACGCCCTGCATTCCCCACCTGCCGCCGCGACGTCCGCCGCCCGCTGAGCCGATGCGCCGCCTGCCGATCCACGCGCTGGTGATCCCGCTGCTGGCCGCCCTGCTGGTCGGCTTCAACGTGCTCACGCCCTTCGACACGCGCGTCTATGACCAGCTGATGCGCCTGCACCAGCGCGAGGCGCCGCCGGAGATCGTGCTGGTGCACATCGACGGCGAGGCGGAGCGGCGCTATCCCGACTTCATCGACCGGCGGCCGCTGGCGCTGGCCCGCCTGGTCGATCGCCTGAACCAGGTGAAACCTCGCGTGATCGGCGCCTACGTCGCCTTCGACCCGCGCGACCCGCGCGACCGCGAGGGCCTCGGCGTGCTGCGCGAGGCCTTGGCACGCCACGGCAATACCGTCGGCAAGGCCTATGCCACGGACACGGCGCACCAAAGCGCGGAAGAGGCCTTCCGCACGGCCGAGAAGGTCGGTTTCCGCACGCTGGGCCTGCAGCTCGTCGGTACCGGCGACGACAACGTGATCCGCGGCAGTTTCCACGCCGCGCCGCTGGCCGGTGCGCTGCGCCCGAGTTTCGCGCTCGCGCTGTTGCAGCAGGCGGGCGACCTGGTGCCCGAGGATCGTCGCGTGGCCCTGCAGGCGGCCTTCGATTCGCCGACCGTGGCCGAGGATGCCTATGTCTTTGCGTTCCTCGGCGGAGACGGCAGCGTCCGCCGGATCAGCGCCGCCGACGTGCTCGATGGCGAGGTGCATCCCGATGCCTGGCGCGATCGCATCGTCATCATCGGGCAGTCCGAGCAGGACACCGAGATCAACCTCACCACCGCGGTCTCCGGCTGGGCCGACGATGGCCTCACCGTCGACGAGTACGAGGCGCAGGCCACGGCCGCCCTGCTCACCGGCCACGTGTTCCGTGAGCCCTCCTCGTGGACGGCCGCGGCGATCGTCGGTGGCGTCCTTCTCGCTTTCGGCCTGGCGCTCCGCTACCTGCGGCAGCGCCGCGCCACGGTGTTCGCGCTCGGTTTCCTCGTCCTGATGCTGGTGGCCTATCTCCTGGCCTACCGCATGCTGTTCTGGCTGCCGCCGGTGGCGCTCGCGATCGCCCTGCCCTTGCAGGTGTTCGCCGAGGTGATGCATCGCTACGTGCGCTCAGCGTCGATGCTGGCCGCCGAGATCGCCGTGCTCCGCCGCGAAGCGACGGCGCCGCCGGCCACCCGTCGCGGTTTCGATTTCGACGAGGCGCTGGCCACGGTGCGCCAGGCGGTCGCGAGCATCCGCCGGCAGCGCGAGTACGTGCATCGCCTGATCGACGTGCAGCCGGCCGCCATCGTCGTCATCGACGGCCAGCAGCGCCTGCGCCTCGGCAACGCGCAGGCGGTGGCGTGGCGCACCGACCCCGAGGCCCCCATGGGCACCTTGCGCGACTGGCTGGCCGCCGTCGATCTGCGCCTGCCGGCCGATGCCGGGCAGTACGTGGGTGCAGGCAGTGCGCGCCTGCTGGCGCAGTGCGGCGAACGCGAGGTCGTCGTTGCGTTCGAGCCCTTGCCGGGGGGACGTGAGTCCGACCAGCACGACACGCTCGTCTGCGTCACCGAGCTCACCGGCCTGATGGCCGACCAGCGCGAGCGCCAGGCCGCCATCGACTTCCTCTCCCACGACCTGCGCGCACCGGCCCACGCCCTGGTCGAGCTCTGCGAGGGGGTGTTGTCCGATCCCGCGCTGACGCCGTCCACCCAGCAGGTGCTGCGCACCGCCGAGCGTCTGGCCCGGCGCATGGTGCAGATGGCGACCACGTACCTGGACTTCGTGCGTTCGGCTTCGCCCGAAGCCTTCACCCGCGCCGAGCCGGTCCTGCTGGCCGACGTGGTGCTCGAGGCCGTCGAAACCAGCACGCCCGAGGCGAGCGTGAAGCAGGTTCGCCTGGAGTTGACCATCGACGACCCGGAAGCCGGGTGGGTGATCGGCGATGCCGCGCTGTTGCGCCGAGCGGTGGAGAACCTCCTGAGCAATGCGGTGAAGGTGACGCCGTCGGGCGGCCGCGTCGATGTTCGCGTCGAGCGACGCCGCGAAGCCTTGGCCGTGGTCGTCCGCGACGGCGGCCCGGGCATCGCCCCGGCGCGGCGCAGCCAGCTGTTCCAGCGCTTCGGGCCGCTGGCCCGGACCCCGAAATCCTCGACCCGATCCGTGGGCCTCGGACTCGCCATGGTGATGAGCGTGGTGGCCCGCCACCGCGGCACCGTGTTCGTCGACAACCCGCCGGAAGGCGGGGCGGAGTTCCGTATCGAGCTGCCGCTCGAGCGCGAAGCTTCAGTCGCCTGAAGCGCCTGCCGCCGCGGGGGCGAGCTCCAGCCGGTAGCCCTCGCGGTAGACGTTCGACAGCCGCAGGCCGTTCTCGGCGAACATCAGCTTGCGACGCAGCGTGTACAGGTGGGTGTCGAGCGTGCGGGCCGAACCGCCGAGGTCGCGGCCCCAGATGGCGGCCACGAGCTCTTCGCGGCGCACCAGCCGGTCGCGGTGCAGGAACAGGTACCACGCCAGGTCGAATTCCTTGGGCTGCAGCTCGATGCGTTCGCTGTCGCGGGTCAGTTCGCGGGCCGCGCCGTCGATGCGGTACGGCCCGAATTCCACCCGCAGCGGCCCGGTGGTGGTGCCTTGGAACCGGCGCGTCACCGCGGCGATCCGGGCCAGCAGGACGGTCGCCGAGGTCGGCTTGATGATGTAATCGTCGGCACCGGCGGCCAGCGCCTCGACGATGCGCTCGTCGTCGTCGAAGCGGCTGAAGATGATGATCGGGGCCCGGCGGCCGACCGAGCGGTGCACCCAGCCCACCAGGGCGGTGCCTTCGGTGTCGGGCAGGTGCCAGTCGAACAGGAACAGCTCGTGCCGGGCCTCGCGCACCTCGGCCATGAACTGCACGCCTTCGGTGAACCACTCGACCTCGTGGCCGGCGGCCCGGAGGGCGGCGATGGCGCGTTCCGCCTCGATGCGGTCGTCCTCCACCAGCGCCACCCGCAGTGGCGGGCTGGCCGTCACCATCGGCGGGCTCATGCGCGGCGGCTCCGGGCGAGGGGGCCGGTGGGCGGCGCAAAGCGGGTCGGGCAGGCGGGCATGGCGTCGAGTGTGGCGATCGCTACCGGCGAAGTGAAGCCGCGCGGAAAAAGAAAACCCGACCTCGGCGGGGGCCGGGTCGGGCTCGGAGGGGGCCGACCGCCAAGCAGCGCGGTCGCAGGACAGGGCGGAATCGAAGGCCGGGGGGGTACCTCGTTTCGCGCCGCTCGAAGCGTGTCGTACCGCTCCTCCACCCCTCGGGGGAGAGGGGCCGCCGAAGCATGACCGAATCCCCGCGGCGAAGAGTCAGGAATACTCAAAACGCGCCGATTGAACGACGAACGGTTTCAGCGCCTACTAGCCTCGAACCGGCCCGAAGGCCGACGGTGGCGGGTTTCCGGCGGGTCCGGCCCCCCGCCGCGGCACGGGTCTTGCACTGCCCACGACGACCGCAAGGACCTCTCCATGGCCGACAAGAAGCCCGCAGCCGCCGCACCCGCCGACGCCGCTCCCAAGCCGAAGACGCCCATCGTCCCGATCATCGGGGCGGCCTTGGGCTCCGCCGCCCTGGTCGCCGGCGCCATGTTCTTCATGATGCCCAAGCCCCATGCGGCACCGGCCGAGGGCGAGGCGGCCGAGGCCGCCGCCGAGGGCGAGGAGGGGGCGCCGAAGGCCGAGACCCGCTACATCGAGGTCAAGGATCCGCTGGTGGTCAACCTCACCGGCGGCAGCGCCAAGTACCTGCAGGTGCAGATCCAGCTCGCC
This sequence comes from Lysobacteraceae bacterium, assembly GCA_027483745.1. The sequence continues at coordinate 1,277 of JAIXTZ010000166.1, read as the reverse complement.
ACCAAGAGCGAGGCGGGACAGAAGGCCATCGAGACGCACCTCCCCGCCATCCGCAGCGGCCTGCTGGTGATGTTCCGCCAGCTCACCAGCGAGGAGCTGGCCAAGCCCGACATCATGGTGACGCTGCAGGAGAGGGCGCTGGCCGAGACCAACAAGGTGCTCGAAGCCGAGACCGGCAAGGACGACACCGTCACCGCCCTGCTGTTCACCAGTTTCGTCACCCAGTAAGCGACGGCCATGAGCGACCTGCTTTCCCAGGATGAGATCGACGCCCTGCTCCACGGCGTCGACTCGGGCGCGGTCGAGACCGAGACCGACGTCGATCCCGGCGTGGCGCGGTCCTTCGACTTCGCCACCCAGGACCGCATCGTCCGCGGCAAGATGCCGACGCTCGAGATGGTCAACGAGCGTTTCGCGCGCATGTGGCGCGTGGGCCTGTTCAACCTGCTGCGCCGCTCCGCCGACCTCTCGGTGCGCGGCGTCGAGCTGATGAAGTTCGCCGACTACCTGCACACGCTGTACGTGCCGACGAACTTGAACCTCATCAAGATGAAGCCGCTCCGCGGCACCGGCCTGATCGTCTTCGAGCCGACGTTGGTGTTCGCGGTGCTCGACAACTTCTTCGGCGGCGCCGGTCGCTTCCCGGCCAAGATCGAAGGCCGCGAGTTCACCCCGACCGAGATGCGCGTCATCCAGCTGATGCTGAAGCAGGCCTTCACCGACCTGACGGAAGCCTGGGCGCCGGTGATGAACTTCGAATTCGAATACACCAGCTCGGAAGTGAACCCGCACTTCGCCAGCATCGTCAGCCCCCGCGAGTACGTGGTGGTGAGCAAGTTCCACGTCGAGCTGGAGGGCGGCGGCGGCGAGATGCACGTGACGCTGCCCTACGGGATGCTCGAGCCGATCCGCGAACTGCTCGACGCCGGCATTGCTTCCGACCGCTCCGAGAAGGACGAGAACTTCCCGATCCAGCTGCGCGAGGGCGTGAACCTCGCCGAGCTCGACGTCGCCGGCGTGCTGGCCACCAAGCGCATGAGCGTGCGCCAGCTCGTCGCGCTCAAGGTGGGCGACGTGCTGCCCATCGACATCCCGAAGAAGACGCCGCTGCACGTCGAAGGGCTGCCGCTGTACGAAGGCGATTTCGGCCTGTACCAGGGCAAGAACGCCGTGAAGATCACCCGCATCACGCCCATGGCCGGCAGCAAGCCGCGGGCGAACTGAGGACCACCCCATGAGCACCGAAAAAGACGCCGCCGACCTCGCCATGTGGGGCG
>JAIXTZ010000137.1 GCA_027483745.1 Lysobacteraceae bacterium | reverse complement strand
GTGCCCGGCAAGATGGTGAAGGGCATGGGCGGCGCGATGGACCTGGTGGCCGGCGTCAAGCGCGTGGTCGTGCTGATGGAGCACACGGCCAAGGGCGGCGAGCACAAGATCGTGCCCGCGTGCACGCTGCCACTGACCGGCGTCGGCGTGGTCAACCGCATCATCACCGAGCTGGGCGTGTTCGACGTCACGCCGAAGGGGCTCGCGGTGGCCGAACTGGCGCCGGGCGTCTCGCGCGACGAGGTGCGTGAGAAGACTGGCGTGCCTCTGCTGGTCTAGGGGCACGTCACGCACTCGCGACTCGTCGCAACCAGCAGGTAAGATCCGGCGATGGAACGGATTTCTACCTTGGCAGCTCGATGGATCGCGCTTGCACTTGGCTTGCTCGCCGCCGCGATGCCGGGTATCGGTGCGGCCAAGGCGAGCCCCGGCACACCGTTGTTCGCCGTTGATACCCTCGTCCATGATGCCGACCGCGCGGAGCTTCGCGGCGGAGGCTGGTTGGTTACGGCCAATCCCGCTCATCGGGCCGTCCGTGTCCAGATCGATGGCGCCGGCGTTTCGGTCATCGGCGAGCTGGATCCCGTGCGTCGCCCCGATGTCGTGCAGGCCCTGTCCCGTCCCGAGGTTCTTGAGAGTGGGTGGCAGTTCGCGGTAAAGCTTCCGCCCGAGGCCAGTCTCCTCAAGGTCGATCGCCTAGCTTTTCTCGATGCTTCCGGGGCGCTAATCCTCGAAGTATCCGAACCCCAGTTGCAAATCTCCCGGCCCGACGCGGGAGCATTACGGCACTTAGCCTTCGCTCTAGGCGTGGTGGGGCTGCTGGTGGTTGCTCTCGTCATGAGAGCCCGGGTCGTTCGCACCGGTTTTTCGTCTCGCTCGCCGGCTGTCGAGTCGCGGAGCGATTCTCTGTTCTTGGCGGCGCTGGTCTTGGCCTCTGCGGTGCTGATGTCGGTCGTCGTACCGCCTTTCCAGTCACCCGATGAATTCGATCACGTCGAACGCGCCTATTTGCTGGGCAAGGGACAGTGGTTGCTCGATTCTCCGGACGACCAAATGTCGGGTGGTGAGATCGATCGTGGGTTGCTCGAGTACATGGCGGCTTACAGCGGCCTGCCCTTCCACCCGGAAAACAAGGTAGAGCAAGCGACATCGGCCTCGGCGCAGAGCATTGCTTGGGCGGGCCAGCGGACGTTTGATCCGTCGCCGGGCACAGGCTACTACCTGCCCCTCGCTTACGTGCCGCAGGCCTTCGCCCTCGCCATGGGCGAAGCTCTGAGCGTCAGTGTCGATGCAAGCTACCGGCTTGCAAGGCTCGCGGGCGGCGCATTCTCCGCATTTTTGCTGTTCGCGGCGTTCCGGTGTTGGCGGCCGGGCCTGTCGGCGATCATCGTTCTCCTTCTACCAATGACGCTGTTCCAGTGGGCAGGGGCGGGCATCGACGCGTTCTCGCTTGGCGCAACCGCGCTTGCGATCGCGCTCTGGAGCCAACCCTCGCCGCACGGCGCTGGCCGAGTAGGCGTCGTAGCGGTCCTGGTCGTTGCTGTGGTTGGTTGCAGGATCCAGCTTGCTCCGCTCTTGCTGCTTCCTTTGCTCATGCTGCGGCCATGGCGTCCCTGGCGCTTTCTGATTGGATTGATGCCGGCGTTCGTTATTGTCGTCTGGGTCCTGATCGCGCTGGCGGGGACCCAGGACACGCGCGTGGACAACGTCCCGGTGACCGAAAAGCTGGGGCTATACGTCGGCGAGCCCGGCCGTGCGCTCGAAATCCTCTGGAACACCGTGACGACGCCAGCGATCATCGACTTCTACGCGCGCTCCTTCGTAGGGGTGCTTGGGTGGCTGGATACTGCGTTGCCCGCCGCTTCTTACTCGGCTTGGTACTGGCTAGTTGGTGCGGCTGCATTCTGGGGACTGACTACAGCCGATTGGCGCGGCCAGGCCGAGCGGACCCTGTTGCTTTCATTCATCGGGCTGCTCTCGGCCCTTTTCGTCCCCCTTCTGTTGCTGCTCGTTTGGACGCCGCTCGATGCGACGACGATCGAAGGTGTGCAGGGGCGGTATTTTGTCGTTCCGGCGCTGGTCATGGCGATGGCCGTACCCCCGCCGCGCGCCGGTGCCGCATCCGCTGTCGACAGGGCGGTGTCGTATTGCTTCGCCTCCCTCGTCGCGCTTTACGCCCTCGTGGTTGCGCTACCGACCCTCGTCGCCCGCTACTACGGTTGAATCAGTCCGATGGTCGTTTCCGCATCGCCGCGCGTCGCCGTCGTCATCCCGAGCTACCGGGTCACCCGCCATGTCCTCAGCGTCATCGAGCGCATCGGGCCTGAAGTCGAGCGGATCTACGTCGTCGACGATGCCTGCCCCGACGGCAGTGGCGAACACGTCGCGAAGCACGGCACCGACCCGCGCGTGCGGGTGATCCGTCATGCCGAGAACGGTGGCGTCGGCGCCGCCGTCGTCACCGGCTACCGGGCGGCCATCGAGGAAGGCATGGACGTGGTCGTGAAGATCGACGGCGACGGCCAGATGGATCCCGCGCTGCTGCCGTCCTTCATCGACCCGATCCTGCGCGGCGAAGCCGACTATGCGAAGGGCAACCGCTTCTGGGACCTGCGGCACATCCGCCGCATGCCGCGGGTGCGGCGCTGGGGCAACCTCGGCTTGAGCTTCATGGCGAAGGCCAGCACCGGCTATTGGGACCTGTTCGACCCCACCAACGGCTACACGGCGCTGAGCGTGCCGGTCGCGGCCCTGCTGCCGCTCGATAGCCTGAGCCGTCGCTACTTCTTCGAGACCGACCTGCTGTTCCGCCTCGGCACCCTGCGCGCGGCCGTGGTGGACGTGCCGATGGATGCCTTCTACGGCGACGAGACCAGCCACCTCGACGTGCGCCGCGCGGTCTTCGAGTTCGGCGCGAAGCACCTGCGCAACTTCGGCAAGCGCGTGTCGTACAACTATTTCCTGCGCGACCTGTCCATCGCCTCGCTGGAGCTGGTGGCGGCGGTCCTGCTGATCGGCTTCGCGCTCGCCTTCGGCGGCTACCACTGGCTGCTGTCGATCCAGTCCGGGACGCCGGCCACCGGGGGCACCGTGATGTTGCCTGCGCTGGCGATGGTGAGCGGCCTGCAGTTCCTGCTCGCCTTCCTCGCCTACGACATCGGGACCATGCCGCGTCGCGCGCTGCATCCCCTGCTGTCCGCCTCGCGCCGTCGCCTCGAAACGCGGCGATGAAGAGCGCGATCGAGCGCTGCGCGCGCTGGCTCCGGTCGGGCGAGGGCGGGCGGCAACTCTCGGGGTATGCCCTGGTCGGCGTGCTGCAGCTGCTGGTCGACTGGGGTGCCTACGTCGGCCTTACCGCGCTGGGCGTGCCCACCCTGGTCGCGAACCCTGGCGCGCGCGCGATCGGCGCCTTGCTCGGTTACGTCGGCAACGGTGCCTACACCTTCCGCCATCCGGAGGGGCAGCATCGCCTCGGGCGCGACAGCCTGGCGCGCTTCGTCCTGCTCTGGCTGGTGCTCACCGCGGCGAGCACGGCCGCGTTGGCGGTGATCGACCTGGCCGGCGGCCTGCGCTGGGCCTGGGTACTGAAGCCGGTGGTCGACCTTGGCCTCGCGGGCGTGGCCTTCATCGTCTCGCGGCTGTGGGTGTATCGCTGAGACCCTGCTGCCAGCGCCACGCATCGGCGCACATCGCGTCGACGCCGCGGGTGGCCCTCCAGCCCAGGATCGTTTCGGCCAGTGACGGGTCCGCCCAGCATTCGGCGGCGTCACCGGCGCGACGCGCCACGCGCTTGTGCGGGATGGGGCGGCCGACGGCGCGGCCGAAGGCTTCGATCACTTCCAGCACGGAGAAGCCGTTGCCGGTGCCGAGGTTGACCGTGATCTCGCGGCTTTCGCCGTCGCGCAGCGCCCGCAGCGCGGCGACGTGCGCCTGCGCGAGGTCGACCACATGGATGTAGTCGCGCACGCCGGTGCCGTCGCGCGTGGGGTAGTCGTCGCCGAAGACGCTGATCTCGGGGCGAAGCCCGGCGGCGGTCTGCGCGACGAAGGGCACCAAGTTGTTCGGCACGCCGCGCGGCAGTTCGCCGATCAGTCCGCTTTCGTGGGCGCCGGCCGGGTTGAAGTAGCGGAGGATCGCCGCCTTCATCGGGCTGCCGGGCGCGGCCAGTAGATCGCGGATCACGTGCTCCATGACCAGCTTGGTCTGGCCGTAGGGGTTCGTGGCGCCCAGCGGCGCATCTTCGCGGATCGGGCAGCGCTCGGGGTTGCCGTACACGGTGGCCGAGCTGCTGAACACGAGGTGGTGGCAGCCGTGCTCCTGCATCGCCTGCAGCAGCGCGAGCGTGCCGCCGACGTTGTTGCGGTGGTAGCGCAGCGGCTGCTGCACGCTTTCGCCGACGGCCTTGAGCGCGGCGAAGTGGATCACCGCGTCGGGCTTCACCGCGGTGAAGCAGGCCTGCAGGGCCGGCTCGTCGAGCAGGTCGAGCTCGGTGTGCGGGATTTCGCGCCCGCACAGCGTGGCGAGGCGCTGGAGGATCCAGCGCTCGCTGTTGCAGAAGTTGTCGACGACGTGAACGTCGAAGCCCGCCGCGACCAGCTCCACCACGGTGTGCGAGCCGATGTAGCCCGCACCCCCTGTCACCAAGACCTTCATGCCAGCACTCCTGCGGGGGGAGGCCGCCGCGATCGCGGCGACCCGGGAGCGGGGTTCAGCCCAGCGCCTTTTCGAGCTCCGGCACGAGGGTGAACAGGTCGCCGACGAGGCCGATGTCGGCGATCTCGAAGATCGGCGCATCGCCGTCCTTGTTGATCGCGACGATGGTGCCGGCGTCCTTGATGCCCGTCAGGTGCTGGATGGCGCCCGAGATGCCGATGGCGACGTAGAGCTCCGGCGCGATGATCTTGCCGGTCTG
>JAIXTZ010000342.1 GCA_027483745.1 Lysobacteraceae bacterium | reverse complement strand
TGGATCAGGTCGAGGAACTGCAGGCCGCGGTTGGTGTACTTCTTGGCAATCGAGATCACGAGGCGCAGGTTGGCCTCGACCATCTCCTTCTTCGCCTTACGGGCCTTGGCCTCGCCATAGGCCATGGCGCGCGAGGTGTCCTTGATCTCGCCGAGCGTGAGGCACAGCGCGCCTTCGAGGGCGATCAGCGCGTTCTGCTGGGCGAGGATGGCGTCGCGGTGCTCGCGCATGCCCGACGACCACTTCTGCTTGCGACGAATGATCTCGTCGGCCCACTCGAGGTTGGTCTCGTTGCCCGGCCAGGCCTTGATGAAGTCCTTGCGCGGCATCTTGGCGAGGCGCGTGGAGATGTCGAGCACCTTGCGCTCGTGGTCCTTGATCTCGGACACCACCTCGCGGACCTTGCGCACCAGCGCGTCGATCAGCGCCAGCGGCAGCTTGAGCTTCATGAACTCGCCGGCCATTTCCTCGCGGGCCTTGACCGTCTTCTTGTCCGCAGAGCCGTACTTGGCGTGGGTCTTCTCGAACTTGCCGAAGTGGCCCTTGAGCAGCTCCATGCGGCGCGCGACCTCGACCGGGTCCGGGCCGGTCTGGGTTTCGCCTTCCTCGTCGTCGCCGCCCTCGACCTCGACCTCCTCCTCTTCATCGGCGACCGCTTCGATCGGCGCGCCGCCGAACAGCTCGGGCGTCTCGAGGTCGGCGAAGCCGGTGACGATCTCGGACAGGCGCTTCTTGCCTTCCTGATGCAGGGCGTAGTCGTCGAGGATGATCTGGATCGTCCACGGGAACGCGGCGAGCGAGTTCTGCACCTGGTGCAGGCCTTCCTCGATGCGCTTGGCGATGGCGATCTCGCCCTCGCGGGTCAGCAGCTCGACCGTGCCCATCTCGCGCATGTACATGCGCACCGGGTCGGTGGTGCGGCCACCCTCGGCGTCGAGCGCCGTCAGCGCGGCGGCGGCTTCTTCCGCGGCGGTTTCATCCGCCTCGCGGGTGCTCGTCGCGTCGGTGAGCAACAGGGTTTCGGCGTCGGGTGCGACTTCATGCACCTCGATGCCCATGCTGTTGATCATGCCGATGATGTCTTCGATCTGCTCCGGATCGACGACGTCGTCGGGGAGGTGGTCGTTGACTTCGGCGTAGGTCAGGTAACCCTGTTCCAGACCCTTGCTGATCAGCTGCTTGATTTCGGACTGCTGCTCCGGACGCGGAGTTGCCATGGAGGGGGTACCGAGAGGAGAGAGCGGGAACCCGCTATTATACCGGCGCCCTCGGCCTTCACGCCAAATTATTGATCGAAAAGGGGTTTTCGTTCAGGGCCGGCGCCAAAGCTCAGGTCTCGAGCCAGAAGGTGACCGGTCCGTCGTTCAGCAGAGAAACCTGCATGTTGGCGCCGAAGCGGCCGGTTTCGACCACCGGAAGGCGGTCGCGGCAGGCGGCAACGAGGGCCTCGAAGCCCATCCGCGCTTCGTCCGGCGGCGCCGAGGTGGAGAAGCTCGGCCGCAGGCCGGATCGGGTGTCGGCCCCCAGCGTGAACTGGCTGACCAGCAGCAATCCTCCGCCGTGGTCCTTGAGCCCGAAGTTCATCCGCCCGCCATCGTCGGCGAACACCCGGTACGCAGCGAGCCGATCGGCCATCTTGACGATGCGAGCTTGCGTGTCGCCCGGCTGCACGCAGGCGAAGGCCAGCAGGCCGGGGCCGATCATGCCGACGGTGTCGCCGTCGACGTCGACACGGGCGCGGAGCACACGCTGGATGAGGGCGATCATCAATGAATGCTCGCGACCCACCCCGTGGGGCGTCAAGCGGCCTCCGCTAGACTCCGAGGATGCGATACCCCCTGTCGGCCCATGCGCTCCGTGCCCTCGCCTGGCTCGCCGGACTCCCCGGGCCGGGCCTGCGCCGCGCGATCGCCGAGCGCCTCGCGGCGCGCGAGTGCCGGCGCCGCGGCGGCATGGTGCGGGTGATCGACTGCAACCTGAGGCTCACCGGGCTCGACACGGGACTGACCCACGCGTCGCTCGTGCAAACGCAGCTCACGCTGCTCGAGAGCCTGCGCTTCTGGACCCGGGCGCGCGCCGAAAATCTGCGCGCGATCGCGGACGTCGTGGGCTTGGCGCACTTGGAGGCGGCGGAAACGGCGGGGCCCGTCGTGATTGTCGCCCCCCACTACGGCAACTGGGAGCTGCTCGTGCAATGGCTCGCCGCGCGCCGGCCACTGACGCTGGTCTACACGCGCGCCAAGTTCGCGGCCGTGGACGCATTCTTGCGCTGGGCGCGCGGTCGCGGTGGCGTTTGCGCACTGCCCGCCGATGTGCACGGGATGAAGCCCCTGCTGCGCGCGCTACGGCGCGGGGAAACCGTGGGCATCACGCCGGACCAAACGCCGGACGAAGCCGGCGGGCGATGGTCGAGCTTTTTCGGCGTGCCCTGCCTGACGATGACCCTCGTCCACCGCCTCGGCACGCGCCACCCCGAAGCGCGCTTCCTGCTCGCAGCGGCCGAGCGGCTGGCGGATGGCCAGTTCCGCGTCGTCATCGAACCCCTTCCACCTGCCGTGACCTCCGGGCCTGTCCAGGGCGGCGTGGACGCACTCAACGTGGCGGTGGAGGGGTTCGTCCGACGCGACTTGGCGCAGTACCAGTGGACGTACAAGCGCTTCAAAGGCCAACGCCCTGACGAAGCCCCCGTGAATCCCTACTGGCCGGAATGCTATCGATGACCGAATCGCCGTTGGACTGGCCCGGCAACGCGCCGTGGCAGCCGCTTCCCGACGCCGCGTGGCGCTGCTTCAGGCTGTCATCGGCCATCGTCGGCGCGGTGCTCGGCCTCGCCTTCGGCGCGATCCCGGCCGTCGTGCTCGCCTTCGCCGACGGGCCCGCGTGGTGGCATGTCGGAATGGCGGTCGGCGTGCTGTCCGGCTCTCTCGGGTTGGCGCACTGGCGCGCAACGCTGGCGTTCCGCTACACCCGATGGCAGCTCGACGACGACGGACTACGGGTGCGTCGCGGCCGTTTCTGGCGCTCCGAGGTGTTGGTTCCAAGGGCGCGCGTGCAGCATCTCGACATCGAGCGCGGCCCGATCGAGCGTCGCTACGGCTTGGCCACCCTCGTGGTCCACACCGCCGGCACTCGGATGAACGCGGTTCGCCAGCCTGGTTTCGACGAGCAAAGCGCGAACCACCTGCGCGACGCCCTGGTGCCACACCATCGCGAACACGACGACGACGCGCATGGTTGAAGTCGCCGACGCGCCGGCCCGCGGCGATCGCGAAGCCTTGCAGGCCGTCGCCACGCAGCGCCTGCATCCGCTGTCCTGGCTGTTCACCCTGATCGCGCAGCTGCGCACCTTTGCCCTGCCCCTGCTGGTCCTGCTGCTGGGCGGTAGCCGCGAGGACGGCGACGACATCGGTGACCTGATCGGCCTCGGCGGCGCCGTGGTGCTGGCCGCGGTGGCGATCTGGCGGTACTTCACCTACCGCTACGGCTTCCTCGAGAACGCCCTCGTGATCCGCAGCGGACTGCTGGAGCGAAACCTGCGACTGATCCCGTTCGACCGCGTGCAGAACGTCACCCTGCACCAGAACCTCCTCCATCGCCTCGTCGGCGTGGCGGAAGTGCGGCTGGAATCCGCCGGCGGCATGGGGCAAGCCGAAGCGCAGATGCAGGTGCTCAAACTGGATCAGGCGAACGCGCTGGAGGCCCTGGTGCGCGAGGGCGCGCATCGCGCGCGCACGGCCCAAGCCGCCGGCGAGACCGGGGCGGACGTCGACAGCAGGCCGACGCTCTGGCTGGCACTGCCGACGCGCGAACTCGTTCGCCTCGGGCTGATCTCGAACCGCGGCATGCTCGTGGTGGCGGCGGGTTTCGCTTACCTGACCCAGGCCGGCGACGTGCTCACCCATCGCCTCGGCGAGGCCATCGAATCGCTTGGCCGCGGCGGCATGGCGCTTGCCGAGTCCTGGCACATCGGCCCGGCGGCCTACGTCGGCCTTGCCCTAGCCGCCCTTCTCGCCATGATCGTCGCGGTGCGGCTGCTCTCGGTGGCCCTGGCGATCCTGCAGTTCCATGATTTCCGACTGCACGCTGGGGAACGTGAACTGCGGATCGAGCGCGGCCTTCTGAGTCGCGTGCGCAGCCACTTGCCGAAGCGTCGCATCCAAGCCTATTCGCTGCGCGAAACGCTGCTGCATCGCTGGTTCGGGCGACGGAGCCTGCGCGTCGACCGTGCCTCGGTCGAGGCCGTCAACGAAAGCCAGTCGGTGCGCGATCTCGTGCCGCTGGCGACCCCCGAGGGCATGGACGGCATGCTCGCTGCCCTGCTGCCCGAGAACGGGTGGCCGCTGGACGACTGGCACGCCTTGCATCCGCGGGCCTGGTGGCGGGTGTTCGCGCCGCTGGCGATGACCGTGCTGGCGGGCACCGCGCTGCTCATCCACTTCGAGGGCCCGATGGGCCTGTGGGCCCTGGCGCTGCTGGCGCCGGTCTACCTGCGTGCCCGGGTCTGGGCCCGCTATTCCGCCTGGTCCGTCGCCGGGGGCGTGGTCGCCTTCCGCCACGGCTGGCTCGACCGCCACTGGCGCTTCGCCGAAGCACGAAAACTGCACGCGCTGCAGATCACCCAGTCGCCGTTCGACCGCCGCCACGGCATGGCCACGCTGCACCTCGACACGGCAGGCGCCTCACCAACGGATCCCCCGCTGCGCATCCCCTACCTCGCCGTCGCCGAGGCCGAGGCGCTGGCCGCCCGCCTGCGCGCACTGATGCCGCGCGACGCCGGCCTCAATCCCGCCAGAACTGGGGCGTCAGCAGCACCAGCAGGGTGAACACCTCGAGGCGGCCGAGCACCATCGCGAAGCTGCACACCCAAACGGCGAAGTCGCTGAGGTCGCGGAAGTGCGAAGCCACCGCACCGAGGCCCGGCCCCATGTTGTTGATGCAGGCGGCGACCGCGGAGAACGCGGTGACGATGTCGACGCCGTCGGCCGTCAGCGCCAGCGTCATCACGAGGAAGCTGAGGATGTAGAGCGTGCAGAAGCCGGCCACCGAGATCACGACGCTCTCGGACACGCGCTTGCCGCCGACCTTCACGAGGAACTGGCCTTTCGGGTGCACGAGCTGGCGGAGTTCGCGCAGGCCCTGCCGCACCACCATCTGCACGCGCGCCACCTTCATGCCGCCAGAGGTGGAGCCCGCGCAGCCGCCGATGAAGCCGATCATCATCAACGCCAGCGGCGCCATGCCGGGCCAGTCCGCGAACCCGGTCGTCAGGAAACCCGTGGTGGTGATGTTCGACACCACCTGGAAGCTTGCATGGCGCAGGGCCTCGAGCGGGTCCTCGAACCGGCCACCCAGCCAGATCGTCAGCGCGATGGCGAGGCTCACCACGAGGCAGATCCAGAAGAAGCTCATGAACTCCGCGTCGGCGCGGTAATGGCCGAGCGTCGCGCGTCGCCAGGCGTACCAGTGCAGGCCGAAATTGAGGCCGCCGAGGAACATGAAGAGGACAGCGATGCTGTCGAGGAGCGGGCTGTTCCAGAACCCGAAGCTGGCGTCGTAGTTGGCGAAGCCGCCGGTCGCCACGGTGGGCATCGCGTGGGTGATGGCGTCGAAGAAGGACATGCCGCCGACCCAGTAGGCGAGCGTGCACAGGACGACCAGGCCGGTGTAAACCAGCCAGAGCGCCTTCGCCGTGTCGGCGATGCGCGGCGTGAGCTTGCTGTCCTTCTGCGGGCCGGTGGTCTCGGCGCGGAAGAGCTGCATGCCGCCGATGCGCAGCATCGGCAGGATGGC
>JAIXTZ010000215.1 GCA_027483745.1 Lysobacteraceae bacterium | reverse complement strand
TCCATGGCCAAGTTCACGCCCGATGCCCCCATCGCCGAGTTCGTCACCCTGTCGACCCACGTGTCGCCGCAGGTGATCAAGACGGCGGAGGGCGACTACCTGATCTGCTGGTACCTCGGTGGGCTGCCGTTCGTCGGTCGCGAGGAATGGGACCTTGAGCACCGGCACCAGACCTTCAACCGGCTGCTCCAGACCCTGCGGGCGCCGGACTATCCGAACGTTGCGTTCTGGATCCACGATGTCCGCCGTCGCCGCGCTATCGATGCGCGGCCGACCTTTGGTCAGGCGTTCAACCAGTCCATGTCGGACGCTTACTTCGAGCTCTTGTCCGGGCAGCGGATGATGGTGAACGAGCTGTACCTGACGATGATCTATCGCCCGGTGCTGGCCACGGCCAAGCGCTTCATGGAGAAGTCGGCGGACATCAACAAGCTTCGATCGGAGCAGGAGCAAGCCGTCGCCAAGGTGATGGAGCTCGCGACGAACGTCGAGGCCGTGATTCGTGACTATGCGCCCTATCGGCTCTCCATGTATGAGGCGCCGAACGGGCAGGTGTTCTCCGAAGCCTTGGAGTTCTACGGTTACCTGCTCAATCGTGTTGAGGAGCCCGTTCCGGTGCTGAAGGCACCGGTCTACGACTATCTCGCGGTGAGCCGGCACATGTTCTCGGCTCGCTCCGGCGACTTCGTGGTCGTTACGCCCGATAGCAAGAGTCACTTCGGCGCGATACTCAACGTGAAGGAGTTCCCCGACAGCACCTACCCGGGAATTCTCAATGGTCTGAAGTACCTCGACTTCGAGTACGTCATCACCCACAGCTTCACGCCGATGGGGCGGCAGGACGCGCTGACGGTGTTGGATCGCACCAAAGGCATGATGATTTCCTCCGGCGACAAGAGCTATACGCAGATCGCTGAGCTCGACTACGCGATGGACCAGCTGGCGTCCGGGAACTTTGTTGTCGGCGAGTACCACTTCTCGATGACGATCTACGCCGAATCGCAGGAAGCGCTGCAGAAACAGATTGCGACAGCGCGCGCGGAGCTTTCGAACGCGGGATTCGTCACGGTCAAGGATGATCTCGCCATCGCCGCGTCGTTCTATGCCCAGCTGCCGGGCAATTGGAAGTACCGATCGCGCCTCGCCAACCTGAGCTCGATGAATTTCCTCGGCCTGTCGCCGCTGCACAACTTCGCGATGGGCAAGAGGGACCGGAACCCCTGGGGGCCGTCGGTGACGGTGCTGCAGGCCACGAACGGCCAGCCCTACTATTTCAACTTCCATGCCACCCATCCGGGCGAGAACTCGCTGGGCGAGAAGGCCATCGGCAACACGATGGTCATCGGCAAGTCCGGCACCGGCAAGACCGCGCTGATCAACTTCCTGCTCAGCCAGGTCCAGAAGATGGACCCGGTGCCGACCATCTTCTTCTTCGATAAGGACCGCGGCGCAGAGATCTTCGTGCGTGCCTGCGGTGGCAACTACCTGGCTCTCGACAACGGGCAGCCGACAGGCTTCAACCCCTTCCAGTGCGAACGCAATGACGCCAACGTGCAGTTCCTAGCGGGGCTAGTCAAGGTGCTCGCCGGCAAGCGCGAGTACTCGACCCGCGAGGAGGAGGACATCTATCGCGCCGTCGAGAACATCCTCGACACGCCGATGCACCTGCGCACGATGACGAACTTCCAGAAGAGCCTGCCGAACCTCGGTGACGATGGGTTGTTCGCCCGGATTCGCAAGTGGACGGCGGGGAATTCGCTCGGCTGGGTGTTCGACAACCCGAAGGACACGATCGACCTCTCGAAGGCGAACATCATCGGCTTCGACTACACCGAGCTGATCGACAACCCTGAAGTGCGCGTGCCGGTGATCAACTACCTGCTGCACCGCCTCGAGGAGCTGATCGACGGCCGGCCGCTCATCTACGTGATGGATGAGTTCTGGAAGATTCTCGATGGCGAGGGTGGCTTGAAGGAGTTCGCCAAGAACAAGCAGAAGACCATTCGAAAGCAGAACGGCCTCGGCATCTTCGCCACCCAGTCCCCGGAGGATGCGCTCCAGAGCAGCATCGCCGCGGCGCTGATCGAGCAGACCGCGACCCTGATTCTGTTGCCAAACCCGAACGCCTCGCGCGACGACTATGTCGAGGGTCTGAAGCTGACGGACGCTGAGTTTCAGGTGGTGAAATCGCTGGACGAGCGCTCGCGCTGCTTCTTGGTAAAGCAGGGTCACAACAGCGCCGTGTGCCAGCTCAACCTGCGCGGGCTCGACGACCATCTGGCCGTCATCTCCGCGTCGACCGACAACATCGACATCCTCGATAAGGTGCTCGCCGAGCGCGCTACCGCGCTCGGCGTCACGGTCGACCAGCTCAAGCCGGAGCAGTGGCTTGAGCAGTTTTATGCGAGCCGGAAGGGCTCGGGCAAGAGGCCCGGAACGTCCGCCGGCAGTGAAACCTCCGCGTCGGCTGAAAGCCGCCGGCGGATTGCTTGACCTACGTTCTCACCACAGCCCCCCAATGAGGTGATGTCATGGATTCGATTCGTTCCCCGCGCAGGGCCAAGCGTGCAACAAGCCTTGCTGTGGCGCTTGCTTTCTCGAGCTTCCTCATTGCGCCCAATCCGGCGTGGTCTTCGGGAATTCCAGTGGTCGATGCCGGCCACATCGTGGCGCAGATCACCGAGTTCGCGAAGGAGCTCCAGCGATACGAGGAGCAAGTCCGCGAATGGCAAAACCTTCTGTCCCAGAATCCGATCCAGCGACTCCAGGAATCCGCCAACCTCCGCCCGAAAATCGGCAACCAGCTTCAGATGAGGCCGGATACGTTCGGGGCGGATCAGCGCTGCAATCGTTATGGCGGCGGTGCTCTCGGTGCAATCGGCAACGTCTTCCAGATTTCCTTCGATCCCAATGGGAATCTGCGCGAGGAGCAGAAAAAGCTCTGCGCCCTGCAAGTGGCTTTGGAGAACAGGAAGTGGAATGAGAATGTCCTGATGATCCGGCAGATGGAGTTGCACCAGGAGAAGGTCGATGCCGCTGCCAATGCCCGAAGTGCCAACGAAACACAAGGTGTGGCAGATACAAAGGCGATCGATATCGACGTCGCTCAGGGTGATTTCGATGCGAATTTGGCCAAAGGGAAAGCTCGAATCGAGACCTTGGACAGCATGATTGCTTCGGTGGAGCACATGCAGTCGATGGCCGCACAGCAACTGCTCGCGGGAAGTAAACCGAGTGGTTTTGTGGCCGCAGCGGCGAGCCAGATCGTCCAGGGTGCCGTTCTAGAAGCTGCGCTCGAGGTCAACAACGACCAGTGTGGCAGCCGCCTTGGACGGCGCTGCGACTAAGTCGGCTCACGGACGAAGGAAACAGGGATAACCCATGGCTTCACTTGAACACGTGCTCTTCGGCGCGCCGCTTTCGGACCTTTTTTCGCTGAAGGGGCAGGCTGGCTTCGGTCAAGCGGTGTTCTACAGCTTGATCGCCGACTACCTCGACAACGAGATCGTCACGGCCTTTAATCGTGTCCTTGGTCGGACGCTGCAGTGGGTGACGACCTTTGCCGGTTTGCTGATGTCGCTGTGGGTCTGGTGGCAGGGCTGGCGGATCATGACGGGGCAAAGTCAGGAGTCCATGGCGAGGTTCTTTGCGGCCTCAGCCCAGCGCGTGTTCATCATCGGTGTTGCCTTCATGGCGTCGATTGGCGGCACGGATGTCTTCGACTGGCTTGCGAACGAGCTGCCGCGCGAAATCAACTTCGTGATGACGGGTGAGAACGAGTCGCCAAGTGAAGGCATCGACGAGAACCTTGCCTACATGCAGTTGGCTCTTTCTTCGATCGACGTTCTGCAGACGGGTGGTGATCCTGCTGTCGAAGACGCTAAGACGAGATCGGCATGGCTTGCTGCCATCGGGACGGCCGGCCCCGCGGTGATCGGCGGTGCGATGCTGCTGATAAACAAGATCGCCATGGGGTTGTTCATTGGTTTCGGTCCGCTGTTCGTCTTGATGCTCGTGTTCGATTACACCAAGCCCCTGTTCCAGAAGTGGCTCTACTACGGCCTTGGGACGATCTTCGCTCTTGTGATGTTGAACTTGATGATCTCGATTGCGACCGAGATGATCACCCGAGTGGCTGGTGCGCTGTGGCTTGGAAATTTCGTTTCGAGCTTGATGGGGACGGGCGACACCGAGGGCGTGACGAGTCGCGCGTTGCAGCAGGGTGGAGTTGGCATGATTCTCTCCATGCTGATTGTGTCGACGCCCCCCATGGCGGCCGCATTCTTCAATGGCGTGATGGGGCAGTTCAGCGGATTCAATATGTTCCAGAGCGGGTCCGTTCCGGCGGGTGCGCGAGGTCCTGGTAGTCCGCCGGGCGTTCAGCAAGCGATGAATCAGGGCTATCCCGGTCAGGCGGGTGCGAGTCTCCCACCCGAAAGGGCTACGGGATCTGTCGATCCGCGCAGTTTTGGGGTGGGTACTCAAGCAATTGGAGGGGCGGAGAGGGCCACAATCCAAGCACCTGGCGAGCGCGGCCTGGCCACAAACAATCTCGCCCCGGAGTATTTGCGTGCGCCGACTGCGTCACAGACGCCTCCGTCTGTGCCCGCCAGCGTCGTACCAGCGTCACCGCTCGTTAACCAGCCTCCTGGTGCGGTTCGTGGTCCGGGGAATACCGGGTGAGTACGCGCGCTCGACGATGATTGATTGCGGGTTTACGAAGAGAGTGAAAGTCATGAGGCCCCCCTTCGCATGGGTTCTTGGCGCTGGTTTGCTCCTCGCAGCAGGCGCAGCTTCGGCCGATCACATCTGCACGAATTCCCCCGGCGAGGCATTCGTTGGCTACTCTCAGAGTGGCAACGGCGTTGCGCCAATGCCGATTTGCCGTTGGTTGGAGCAAGAGTCCCCGCCGCCGCCAAAAGTTGTGGAGCGATGGGAGGTCTTTGACGACCGCTTCGGGGCGTGGGCTATTGATGAGGGCGGTGCTTTCGGCGTTTCATACGGTGAGTTAAGCCGAGAGGTTGCGGATCGCAAAGCCCTGCAGATGTGCAGAGAGCGGGGGGGGCAGCGATGCGTCGCCATTGGCCAATTTCGCAATTTGTGCTCAACCTTTGCTTGGGGTGGTGGGCGATCCAATTTTGATGGTGGGGAGTCGGTTGCGCTCAGCGAACGCAGAACCCTTACTGCGTGTCGATTGGATTCCGGCATCGAGTGCGACGTCATCCAAACGGTTTGCAGCATGCCGGTTTCGCGATGGGTGTATGAAAAGCCCGACAACTGGGTGCCTGCACAGCGATAGCGGACGACGAGCTTGGTCGCTTCCTGTGTCGTGGTCGCCGCAATCTATGCAGGTCTTGCGGCGAGTTTCTTTGACTCAACTCGGTGAAGGGTGAGTCCGATAACGTGAGGTGCGGCGGTGTTGATGGCGTCTAGAAGAGAGCGTGCGTGGATTGCGCGAAGGCCATTTGTTCGTTCAGTGATGGCGTGGTCTCCGACTTTGGCCTTCTTCCTTATGCTGGTGGGGCCTAGCGTTGCACGTGCCGACCACATCTGCACGAACTCCCCCAACGAGTCATTCGTCGGTTACTCGCAGGGCGGCAACGGTGTGGCCCCCATGCCGATTTGCCGATGGGTAGAGCCGCCGGCGGGTAGTTCGTCTCGGCAGCGGGTGGTGGAGCGCTGGGAGGTGTTCGATGATCGTTTCGGAGCGATCGCGATCGCCCCAAATGGACGCTATGGCGTCTCTTCCGGCGCCGATTCTTCTGGTGCGGCCGAAGAGATGGCGCTCGCCCAATGTCGGCAGCGGGGCGGTGTCGGCTGCGAGTCCATGGGGGCGCATCGAAACTCATGTTCAACGTACGCATGGGGCGCTGGAGTGGCCTTTACCAGTGGCGGCGACACTTCTGATTCGAGCGAGCGCGAGACACTACGCAAGTGTCAAGAGCGCGCCGGGGCACCGTGCGATGTGATCGAGACGGTGTGTAGCAAGCCCGTTTCCCGTTGGGTTTACGAGAAGCCTGACAACTGGGTGCCCGCCCAGCAGTAACAGGGGGCAACGAGGTCGGGGGGGCACGGTTCGCGGTTCGCCCCGGTCGGCCTCGGTCTGTTGATCGTGTTCGAGCTTCACAGGCTTCCCCGGCGGTCGTCAGGCAAAACACAATTCCAAGCCGGTGTGATCATCGTTTCGACAACCCTGCGCTGATCCGCGGTCCCGTAGACGGCAAGCATCAATCACGCTCCCCCAAAGCATTCCCCCAATGCAAAAGAAGCTTCTTTTTGTCGGCGGCCTTGCGCTGCTGGCGGCCGTCGTCGGCCTTTGGCTCTCCAGTTTTTTTGCTCTGATGTTCATGGGCCTGGATGTCCGCCTCGCGAGCTTCACGCTCTACATGGACTACCTGCAGCATCTGCAGTCGCCCGAGTACGCGCCCTTCGTCGGCAAGATCAAGGCCGGCGGCTTTCTCGGCTTCGGCTTGTCCGGGCTGGTCTGGCTCGCGGTGGCGGTCCTCGTGCTCAAGCCAAAAGCCAAGGCGCTGCACGGCGATGCGAAGTTCGCCAGCGGTGGCGAACTCGCGTCGAAGGGGTTCTTCAAGGACGCCGACCGTGGCGTGGTCGTCGGGCGGCACGGCGGCAAGCTGATGAAGCTGGATGGCCAGCAGTTCGCGATCCTCGCCGCGCCGACGCGCTCGGGCAAGGGCGTTGGTGTGGTCATCCCCAACCTGCTCGAGTATCGCGAGTCGATGGTGGTGCTCGATATCAAGCAGGAGAACTTCGACCTGACGAGCGGCTGGCGCAAGTCGCAGGGGCAAGAGGTCTTCCTGTTCAACCCCTTCGCCGAGGATCGCCGGACGCATCGCTGGAATCCGCTGCGCTACGTGTCGGAAGACCCGGCGTTCCGCGTCTCCGACCTGATGAGCATCGCAGCCATGCTCTACCCGGACGGTGCGGACGAGCAGAAGTTCTGGGTGAGCCAGGCGCG
>JAIXTZ010000156.1 GCA_027483745.1 Lysobacteraceae bacterium | reverse complement strand
GGCGCTGGGCGTGACGGAAGATGCGTCTAGAATACGGTTTTGCCGGAGAGGCTCGCCATGGCGACGGGTGCAGGTCAGGGGGAAACCGCCGTGAAGGTGGGCATCGTGATGGGCTCGACGTCCGACTGGGACACGATGCAGCACGCCGCCGACCGCCTGACGCGCCTTGGCGTGCCGCACGAGGTCCAGGTGGTGAGTGCGCACCGCACCCCGGACCTGCTGTTCCAGTACGCCGAAACCGCCGCGGCGCGCGGCCTGCGCGCGATCATCGCCGGCGCCGGTGGCGCGGCCCACCTGCCGGGCATGCTCGCCGCGAAGACCGCCGTGCCGGTGCTGGGCGTGCCGGTACAGAGCAAGGCGCTGAACGGCTTGGATTCCCTGCTGTCGATCGTGCAGATGCCGGCGGGCATTCCCGTCGCCACCTTCGCCATCGGCCAGGCCGGCGCGGCGAACGCCGCGCTGTTCGCCGCGGCGATGCTCGCGCATGACCACGCCGACGTCGCGGCCGCGCTGGAACGCTTCCGCCGCGAGCAGACGGACGCCGTGCTGGCCAAGCCGGACCCGCGCGCATGACCACCGTCGGCATCCTCGGCGGCGGGCAGCTGGCGCGGATGATGGCGCTGGCCGGCGCGCCGCTCGGCCTGCGCTTCCTCGCGATGGACACCAGCGCCGACGCCTGCGCCGGCCAATTCGTGCCGATGGTCGTCGGCGACTGGCGCGACGAGAAGGCGCTGGCCGAGTTCGCCTCGCGCGTTGATGTCGCGACCTTCGATTTCGAAAACGTGCCGGCGGAGAGCGCCGAGTGGCTGGCCGCGCGCATCCCGGTGTTCCCGGCCCCGCGGGCGCTGCGTATCGCGCAGGACCGCCTCGCCGAGAAGACCCTGTTCAACGAGCTGGGTATCGGCACGCCGGCTTTCGCCGCGGTCGACACCCGTGCCGGGCTCGACGAGGCCGTGGCGCGCATCGGCCTGCCCTGCATCTTGAAGACGCGCCGGCTGGGCTATGACGGCAAGGGCCAGTTCCGCCTGAAGACGGCGGCGGATCTCGATGCGGCCTGGGTCGCGCTGGGGCCGCAGGCGCCGAAAGTGGGCCTGATCCTCGAAGCCTTCGTGCCCTTCGAGCGCGAAGTCTCGGTGGTGGCCGTGCGCGGCCGCGACGGCGAGTTCCGCGCTTGGCCGCTCACCGAGAATTGGCATCGCGACGGCATCCTCTCGGCCTCGATGGCGCCCTGCGCCGACGGCGCCGCGCTCGAGCCGCAGGCGGTGGCCTACGCGCGGAAGGTCGCCGAGGCGCTCGACTACGTGGGCGTCTTCGCCCTTGAGCTGTTCGTGCGCGACGGGCAGTTGCTGGCCAACGAGATGGCGCCGCGCGTGCACAACTCCGGTCACTGGACCATCGAAGGCGCCGAGACCTCGCAGTTCGAGAACCACCTGCGTGCCGTGCTCGGCCTGCCGCTGGGCAGCACGGCCGCCGTGGGCCACAGCGTCATGCTGAACTGGATCGGTGCCATGCCGGAGGCCGCGCCGGTGCTGCGCAGCCCGGCCGGGCATTGGCACGACTACGGCAAAACCTCGCGCGAGGGCCGCAAGGTGGGCCACGCGACGCTGCGCGCCGATGATCGCGCGACGCTGCGAAGCGAGTTGGAGAAGGCCGTCGAGGCGCTCTCGCGCCGCGAGGAATTCAGCGGCGTGATCGCGCGCCTCGGCTGAGCCTCAGGCCTCAGGCCTCAGGCCTCAGGCCCAATCGCCCGGCCGAGGCCGTCAGGCCTCAGGCCCAATCACCGTAAAGGGCCTGCAGGGCGGCCAGCACCGCCAGCCCGGCGGTCTCCGTGCGCAGCACGCGCGGCCCGAGCTGCACCCCCTCGAAGCCGGATTTCACCAGCAGGCGGTGGTCGCGTTCGCCGAGGCCGCCCTCCGGGCCGATGACGAGCACGACGGGTTGGGTCGGTTGCAGGTCGAGGGCCTTCAGGGCGCGGCCCTGGTGCGGGTCGAGGATGAGCTTCCGTGCACCGGCGGGCAGGTCGGCCAGCGCCTCGTGCAGCGCGCGCGGTTCGGCCACCGTCGGCACCCGCGCCCGTCCGCTCTGCTCGCAGGCCGCGGCGACGACGCCCCGCCAATGCGCGATGCGGCGTTCGGCGCGATCGGCATCGAGCTTCACCTCGGTGCGTTCGGTCATCACCGGCTGGATGGCCTGCACGCCGAGCTCGGTGGCCTTCTGCAGGATCAGGTCCATCTTGTCGCCGCGCGCCACGCCCTGCAGCAGGGTGATGGCCAGCGGCGATTCGTTGTGGCGTGCCTCGACCGCGCCGACCGTGACCTCGACCGCCTTCTTCTCGCTGCCGGTGATGCGCGCGGCGTAGTCGTGGCCGTCGCCGTTGAACAGCGTCACCGCATCGCCCTCGCGCAGGCGCAGCACGCGCAGCAGGTGCAGGCTCTTCTCTTCGGGCAGGCGCAGCACGGCGTCGGCCGCCAGCGGCGCCTCGACGTGGCAGCGGATCACGCGCATCGGACGTAGGCCTCGATGGCAGCGGCGGTGGCGCGGTCGAGCACGGCGATGGCCTCGTCGTCGATGCAGTAGGGCGGCATCCAGTACAGCACGTTGCCCAAGGGGCGCAGCACGGCGCCGGC
>JAIXTZ010000019.1 GCA_027483745.1 Lysobacteraceae bacterium | reverse complement strand
CTTCGACGCTGCCAAGGGCGGCCTCGACGTGCAAGTCGGCGGCGTGCCGCTGATCGACGCGCTGATGGCCCCGACCCAGCTCTACGTGAAGCCGATCCTGTCGCTGCTGAAGGCCTTCCCCGGCACTGATTCGCCAATCCACGGCATGGCGCACATCACCGGCGGCGGCCTCACCGAGAACATCATCCGCGTTGTTCCCGACGGCCTCGGCCTCGAGATCGACGCCAGCACCATCATCCTGCCGCCGGTGTTCGAGTGGCTGCAGCGCGAAGGCGCCATCGCCGACGCCGAGATGTGGCGCACCTTCAACTGCGGCATCGGCTTCGTGCTGGTGGTGCCGGAGGCGTCGATTGCTGCGCTCTCTGCGCCGCTGACCGCCGCTGGGCTGCCGCCGCGCCCGATCGGCCGCGTGGTGAAGAGCGCCGGCGAATCGGTGCACGAGCGCGTTCGCATCGGCTGAGGCAGCGCTCATGGGCACGGTACGCCGTTTCGCCATCGCGCTGTCCGCCCTCCTCGCGGCCGCCACTTCCGCCGGAGCCGTTGCGCTCTGGCCGCTGGTGCGGAAGGACGATTTCGCCTTCATCCAATACATGCAGCGCGATGTCGAGTTCGGCTGGTTGCTGCTGCATGCGGCCGTGCCGCTCTTCGCGATGTGCCTGCTGACGGCGCTGGGGGCGGCCATCCTGGCGTTGCGCCTCGCAACGCCGCGGCGCCCGACGGAACGATGAGCTTGCGCCTCGCGGTGCTGGCCTCCGGCCGCGGCAGCAATTTCGCCGCCCTGCTGTCGGCCTGCGCCGACGGCCGCATCGACGGCCGGGTGGTCGGCCTGTTCTCCGACAAGCCACAGAGCGGTGCCACGGCCTTGGCCGCTGATGTCGGCGTTCACGCGTGGGCGATGAAGCCGAACGCGTTCGAAACGCGCGAGGCCTTCGATACCGCGATGTTCGATGCGGTCGCCGAGGTTCAGCCCGACCTCATCGTCTGTGCGGGATACATGCGCATCATCGGCACTGCCGCGATCGCCCGCTTCCCGAACCGCATGCTCAACATCCATCCCTCGCTGCTGCCGCGCCATCCGGGCTTGCATACGCACCGGCGCGCACTGGAGGCCGGCGACACCGAGCACGGTGCGAGCGTGCACGTGGTGATCCCCGAACTCGATGCCGGCCCGGTGCTGGCGCAGGCCCGCGTGCCGGTGCGCGACGACGACACCGCGGAGGTGCTGGCCACGCGCGTGCTGGCTCGCGAGCATCCCTTGCTGCTCGCCAGCGTCGGGGCTGTTGCCGGCGGCGCGCTGCGGCTCGATGCCGACGCCATCCGCTGGCACGGCGCCCCGTTGCGCGAACCCCTGCGCCTCGGCGACGACGACCGCCTGCACGCCGCGCCCTGAGCGCGGCGCCCTCGACGACACGCCGAAAGGAAGATCCGATGCGTTCGACCCTGCTCCGCGGCGCCATGGCGCTCTCGCTGGCGCTGGCCCTCCCGGCGACCGCCGCACCCGTGGCACCGTTCAGCGCGACGTATGAAGTCCGCCGCAACGGCGACGTGCTCGGCGAAGCCACGCTGCGCCTAGCGCGCGAGGGCAACGACTGGCGCTTCACCAGCGAGACACGCGGCACGCAGGGCCTGGCGAAGATTGCCGGCGTTCGCATCGACGAATCGAGCCGCTTCCGCTACGTCGATGGCCGCCCGGAAACGCTCGATTACCGCTATGCGCAGAAGACCAGCTTCAACGCGCGCGAGCGCAGCGCCGTCGTCGACGCCGCCGCGGGCCGCATCACCCTGCGCAACCGCGACGAGCAGCAGGAGGCCCCGTACGTGCGCGGCATCCTCGACCGCCAGTTGCTCACCGTGGCCTTGATGCAGGCCGTCGCCGCCGGGCGCCGTGGCACCCAGGCCCTGCAGGTCGCGGGCCGCAGCGCGGTGGAAGCGCAGACCTGGTGGATCGGCGAGGCCGAGGCGGTGCCGATGGGCGGCGCGTCCGAACAGGGCCTGCGCATCGAGCGCCGACGCGAGGACGCCGGTGGCCGCACCACCGTGCTCTGGTTGGATCGCGACCAAGGCCACCTGCCCCTGCGCATCGAGCAGCGCGAGGACGATGGCGAGACCATCGAGATGCGCTTGCTGCGTCGCGGCTGAGGCACGAGTCCCCTGCGTTGCCGCGCGCCGGCGATCAGGCGCCGAGAACCCGCCAGCCGGCCTCGACCAGCGACCACGCCGTGGGCCAGAGATGGAACAGCGCCCAAGCCTTCATCGCCATCGCGACGAACACTTCGTACAGCAGGATGAAGTAGCCGATCGTCACGGCGAGCCAGAACAGCGCGAACAGGAACATCAGGCCGTCGTCGGCCATCAGCGCCAGCGCGGCGCAGATGATGGCCAGCGCCGGCAGCAGGTTGTTCAGCGGGATGCCGCCCACCGGGATCGCCAGCAGCAGCGCCGCGACCACGACCAGCGAACCGGCGATGCGATGGCCGCGACGGCCCTCGGTCCAATGCCCGAGGCGCGGACGGACGAGTTTCGACGCCCAGCCCAGCACTTTGCGCGCGGCGGCGGCGAGCTGGCGCCACTGGTTGGCGTCGAGCTGCGCCTGCGAGAGCGACTCCGGCAGCCAGGGGCGTGCGTCGCCGCGCGCCAGCTGCCAACCGATGCCGGCCAGCGCGAGGCCACCGATGGTGCCCAAGGGGCCGAGCGAGATCGGCTGCAGGAAGGGCAGGCACAGCACCACGAGGGTGAAGCCGAAGGCCGAGGCGCCGCCCGCACCCAGCACCTCGCCCACGCGCGGCGGCACCGGGGCGTTGGCCGCGGCGTCGAGGGCCGCGAGGATGTCCTCGCCGACGCGCTGCACGCGATCAGCCCGGCAGGCGGCGGATGCGCGCGCCGAGGCCGCCCAGCTTCTCTTCGATGTTCTCGTAGCCGCGATCGATGTGGTACACGCGGTCGACCGTGGTTTCGCCCTCGGCCACCAGGCCCGCCAGCACCAGCGAGGCCGAGGCGCGCAGGTCGGTGGCCATGATCGGCGCGCCGGTCATCTTCGGCACGCCGCGGATGATCGCCGTGTTGCCCTCGATGCGGACGTCCGCACCAAGGCGCGTCAGCTCGTTCAAGTGCATGAAGCGGTTCTCGAAGATCGTCTCGGTGATCACGCCCACGCCCTCGGCGATGGTGTTCATCGCCGCGAACTGCGCCTGCATGTCGGTCGGGAAGGCCGGGTACGGCGCGGTGGTGAGGCTGACCGCCTTGGGGCGGTTGCCGCGCATGTCGACCTCGATGAAATCGTCGCCCGTGTTGACGTGCGCACCGGCCTCTTCGAGCTTCTGCAGCACCGAATCCATGATGTCGGCGCGGGTCTTCTTCGCCATCACGCGGCCGCCGGTCATCGCACCGGCCACGAGGAAGGTGCCGGTCTCGATGCGGTCGGGCAGCACGTCGTAGTGGCCGCCGTGCAGGCGGTCGACGCCGTGGATGATGATCTTGTTGCTGCCGGCGCCTTCGATGCGGGCCCCCATGGCGATCAGGCAGTTCGCGAGGTCGACGACCTCGGGCTCCTGCGCGCAGTTTTCCAACACCGTGGTGCCTTCGGCGAGGGCCGCCGCCATCAGCACGTTCTCGGTGCCGGTCACGGTGACCATGTCGAACACGAAGCGCGCGCCCTTCAGGCGCTTGGCCGTGGCCTTGATGAACCCGCCTTCGACGAGCACCTCGGCGCCCAGCGCCTGCAGGCCGCGGATGTGCTGGTCGACCGGGCGCGAGCCGATGGCGCAGCCGCCCGGCAGGGCGACCTGGGCATGACCGAAGCGGGCCAGCAGCGGGCCGAGCACGAGGATCGAGGCGCGCATGGTCTTCACCAGCTCGTAGGGCGCAATCGTGCTGGTGACGTGGCGCGGATCCGCCGTGATGGTGAGCTTCTCGTCGACGATCAGCTGCACGCCGAGCTCGCCGAGCAGCTCCATCGTCGTGGTGACGTCGTGCAGGTGCGGCACGTTGCCGATCTCGACGGCGCTGTCAGCCAGCAGGGTGGCGCAGAGGATCGGCAGGACAGCGTTCTTGGCGCCGGAAATCTGCACTTCGCCGTTCAGCGCTTCGCCGCCGGCAATCACGATCTTGGCCATGTCAGTTCCGGTCGGCTTCGTCAGGGGTGAGGGTGCGGAGGGCCAGGGCGTGGATTTCGCCGCCCATGCGCTCGCCAAGCGTCGCGTAAACCATGCGGTGGCGGGCCAGGGGCAGCTTGCCGGCGAAGGCCGGCGTGATGACCGTGGCTTCGAAGTGCACGCCGTCGGCGCCCTCGACGTGGACCCGGGCGCCGGGCAGGCCAGCTTCGATCAGCTGGCGCACGAAATCTGCATTCATGGAGGAGGCGAAGAGGGCCG
>JAIXTZ010000167.1 GCA_027483745.1 Lysobacteraceae bacterium | reverse complement strand
GTTGATGTTGACGTGGATGCGCTGCGCCAGCTCGTCGACGACGTCGCCGAACCACTCGGGCTTGGCATCGGGGCCCAGCGCCTCGCCGGACCAGCCTTCGGCGCGCTCGGCGAGGACCTCGCCGAGATGGATGGGCTCGCCGAAGCTCACCGCCACCTGGCCGTAACGGCGTCGCAGCGTGCCCATCGCCGCCACGACCAGCGCGCCGATGCTCTCCTTCTGCTTCGGACGGCCGGTGAGCTCGTCGAGGTAGCTGTCGCCTTCGATCAGCTTCTCGTAGCCGATGTAGATCGGCTGGAAGACCACCGGCCGGCGCGGCGCGCGCAGGAAAGCGCGCAGGGTCATCGCGATCATGCCGCCCTTGGGCTGCAGCAGGCGCCCGGTGCGGGAGCGGCCACCCTCGATGAAGTACTCGATCGAGAAGCCTTCACCCACGAGCTGCGCCACGTATTCGCCGAGCACGGCGGCGTAGAGCGCATTGCCCTTGATGCTGCGGCGGATGAAGAACGCGCCGCCGCGGCGGAGGATCGGGCCGATCACCGGCATGTTGAGATTGATGCCGGCCACGATGTGCGGCGGGACGATGCCGTTCTTGTAGAGCAGGTAGCTCAGCAAGAGGTAGTCCATGTGGCTGCGATGGCTCGGCACGTAGATCACCTCGCGCCCCGGCGCCACGGCCTTCAGGCTGTCGAGGTGGTGCATCTGCACGCCGTCGTAGATGCGGTTCCAGAACGCGGTGAGGCCGAAGCTCAGCGAGCGCACGACGGGGTGCGAGTAGTCGGCCGCGATCTCCCACGCGTACTTGTAGGCCTTCTTCCAGGCCTCGGCCGGCGTGGTGTTCTCGCGGCGCGCGGTGTCGGCGATGGCCTTGCGCACCGGCTCGGCGTCGACCACGCGGTCGACCAGCAGTCGGCGCGTGGACAGGTCCGGCCCGATGATCGCTTCGCGGACGCGACGGAAGTGGCCACGCAGCACGCGCGCGGTCTTGCGCACGGCGCGCTCGTGCGGGAGGTCTTCGGTGAGGATGTCGCGCACCGGGAAGCCGGGCGAGAAGCGCACGACGGTGCCGCGGCCGTTGAGCAGGATCGCCAACAGCCTCCGGAAGCGGCCCACCAGCGCCCAGTTCTCCGAGAACAGTACCGAGAACCAGCCGCTCTGCCGGTCCGGGGCGCGGCCGACCAGGATCGACACCGGCACCAGCTGCACGTCCTGCTTCGGGTTCAACCGATGCGCCATCAGCAGGCGGGCGAGGGCGTCGGAGTGGGTCTTGTTGGCCGGGCGGCCGATGCTGCCGTTACGACGACGCGACAGCGCCACGTAGGCGCGCCCGCGGCCCAGCGGGTCGCCCGGCAGCGGGGCCAAGGGCGACGGCAGGCCGGCTTCGCGACAGGCGCGGTCGAGGATCAGCATGTTGCTGATGCCGTAGTGCTCGAGCACGTAGCAGACCGGGCGATCGAGCGTGATCGGCGGCACGTCGGGATCGCGGGTGATCTCGATCCACGGGTTCAGCAGCCACTCGAGCAGACGCGCCCACCAAGGCGGGCGCACGTAGCCGGTCACGGGCGAATCGGAAGCCATGCAGGTCGCTCGCGCATCAGTTCGCCGGCGCGGCGGCAGGCGCCGCCGAGGCACGGGCCGCCGCATCAGCGGGCGCGGCGCCCAGCTCGGCGACCGACCGCTCCAGCGCTTCGATCGCGTCCTCGCGGTACCAGCCGCCGTCGACCTGGCGCATCGGCTGCTCGAACTGGATCTGCTGGCCGAGCAGCGGGTAGCGCACGCGCACCACGGCCCGCGGACCGTCGATGGCGATCACCTCGGCCGTCACCTGCGACAGCGCGGCATCCGCGTCGATGCCATAGGCCGCGGCCACGTCCTTGAACCCACGGAAGGCCACACCGGCCTTCTCGAGCATCGGGTCGTAGTCCAGGGCCTCGATCGCGGCGACATCCGGTAGGCCGAGCTCGCGGGCCGTGCGCGCGGCCACGCCCAGCGCCTGCTTCGCGCGCTCGCGGTCGGTGAACTGGGCTTGGTCGCCGGCCCATTCGGCCAAGGCGCTGACGACGCCCGTGGCGTGCCCCTTCTCGGCCTCGCTCATCGTCTCGCTGGCCCCGATGGCGGTGGTGGCGAAGCCCGACAGCATGGTGACGCCCAGCGTCCACTTCGGGCCGAGCTCCTGTTCGAGCGCGACGAGCTTCGGCTCGGCCTTGGCCCAGAGCGCGGTCTCGGCGTCGGGCGCGGTGAGCTGGGCCATCAGCTCGGCATAGCGCTGCGCCTGCTCGGCATCGACCGGATTTTTCGCCGCCACCTGCTGGCGCCACAGCGCCTTCTGCTGGGCGTGCATCGCCGGCGGCAGGCTGAGTTCGGCGTAGCGCTTGAGGTCACCCTCGCGCAGGGCCTCGGCCAAGGCCTCGACGGCGGCCACGGGCTCATCGGGCGCGCCCGGCACGGGCTCGGCCTCACGCTGGCAAGCCGCCAAAGCGACGACGGCCAGCAGCAGCCCGAGGCGGCCGATGCGGGTCGACAACGAACGGGTCCAAGGCGTCAGCAAGGGAAGATTCCAGCGCGGCTCGAAGGACGGCGGAGGGTAACAGATCGTCCCTTAAGCCTTGGTTTGGCGCCGGCGCCTCAGTCGCGCAACGCGGCCCGCTTCGCCGCGCGCTGGGCTTCCGGCCGCAGGCCGCGGTCGTTGCCATACAGCGCCGGCTCCCAGCTGCCGTAGCTCGGGTTGGCCAGCATGAACCAGCGCTGCCCCACCCAGGCATCGAAGCCCTGAAGCTGGGCGGCGCGGGCGGCAAGGCCGTTGTCGGTGACCGAAACGAAATCCCCAAGCTGGTCGCCGAACTGCATCAGCACGCGGTAGCGCTGCGCCACGAACTGGCGGCGGCAGCCCTTGTCGCTGCCCTTGGGCACGCAGCCCGGCGTCTCGACGCCGAGACCCAGGAACTGCGATTCCGCCACCGGCGGAAAGCCCACGGCCTCGAGGTTGCGGCGAGTCACGGCCGACTTCGCGTGCTCGCGGTTCGTGAGGTAGATCATGGTGATGCCGCGGCGAGCGGCGGCCTGCGCGAATTCCGGCGCACCGGCCACGGCCGTGGCGCGGGCTTCGTCGACCCAGGCGTTCCAGGTGCCGTCCTCGAAAACGCGACCGTCTCGGATCAGGCGCACCTGGTAGGGGCTGTTGTCGAGCACGGTCTCGTCGACGTCGACGATGATCGCCGGCGGCAGGCCGGCCACCGGCGCGACGCGGTCGTTGGGCGCCAAGGCGTCCCACGAGGCATCGGCGAGGGCGGCGTCGAGCAGGCGCTCGGCGCTGCGCCAAGCCTGCCGGTGCGCCATGCGCGCCTCGACCGAGGACTGCACCCAGGCCGTGGCATTGAGGTTGTCGTGCGCCGGCACCGTCGGCGCGGAAGCCGCGGGCTGCGGCGCGGCCGCGGGCGCTTCGGCCACCGTCTGGCAGCCGGAAAGCGCTACGGACAGGGCAAGGACGAGGGCGGCAAGGCGAAGGCGGGTCATGGCGGGATGCGGGAAAGGTCGAAAGAAGCGACGGCAAACGAGTTTAACGGGAGCGTCGTGGCGGCTTCGTGGCGGCGGCCAGCGGTTCAGCCGAGCGGCAACGGCGCCTGCATCGGGTCGATGTGGCCTTCACCCGCCATGATCTTCTTGAACTCGCCGCGCGAGACCGACACATAGCGGTCGTTGCCGCCGATCTCCACCTGCGGGCCGTCGGTCACGGCATGGCCGTGCTCGTCGACGCGCACCACCATCGTCGCCTTGCGGCCGGTGTGGCAGATCGTCTTGATCTCGACGAGGTTGTCGGCCCAGGCCAGCAGGTACTGGCTGCCCTCGAACAGCTCGCCGCGGAAGTCGGTGCGCAGGCCGTACGCCAGCACCGGAACGTTCAGCGCGTCGACGATCTCGGTGAGTTGCCACACCTGCGCCTTGGAGAGGAACTGTGCTTCGTCGACCAGCACGCAGCCCAGCGGCCCGCGCGCGGCGACGTCCTCGCGGGCGATGCGCTCGAGGTCGTCGTCGCGGGTGAACACGGTGCCCTTGGCCTGCAGGCCGATGCGCGACGCGACCACGCCTTCGCCGGCGCGGGTGTCGAGGCGTGGCGTCAGCAGCAGCGTGCGCATCCCGCGCTCGTGGTAGTTGTGCGCGCTTTGCAGCAGCGTGGTGGTCTTCCCGGCGTTCATCGCCGAGTAGTAGAAATAGAGCTTGGCCATGCCGCCATTCTAGCCGGCCGTGGCAGGGGCGGCCCCCGGCTGCGACAATGCGGGCCGTCGTTCCGCCGCAAGATCCCCATGTCCCTCAACGCCCCGCAGCGCGAAGCCGTGCTGTACACGCAGGGCCCGCTGCTCGTGCTCGCCGGCGCCGG
>JAIXTZ010000070.1 GCA_027483745.1 Lysobacteraceae bacterium | reverse complement strand
CCGGCCTGCGGGGTCTTGTAGACGAGCACCTGCTTCATCAGTTCGGCCGGGTACTGGTCGAACTCGACGCCGCGGTTGATGCCCATGCTGGCCTGCTCGCGGCCGTTCAGCGTGGTGGCGGAGAAGTCACCCGACAGGCCGCGGACGTTGATGTCGGTGGCGCGGCCGCGCACGCGCTGGGCGGTGACGCCCGGCAGGCGCGCCAGCGAGTCGGCGATGGAGAAGTCGGGAAGCTTGCCGATGTCCTCGGCGGAGACGGCTTCGACGATCGAGCGCGCATCGCGCTTGGAATCGATGGCGTTCTCGATGCCGGCGACGATGCCGGAGCGGACTTCCACCGCATCCAGCTCCTTGACGTCGGCTTCGTCGGCCTTCTCGTCGTCTTCCGCGGCCGCCTGGGCCTGCGCTTGGGCGTTCGCCGCCATGGCCATGATGGCCGAAGCGAGCGCCACGCTCAGCATGTCGCGCTTGAGATTCAACATTCCCCTCTCCTGAAACTCGTGCTGGATCTGACGCCTTGCGGCGCGGTCGATCGTGGCGGCGCGCATGGGCGTGCGTCACGGTTTGTTCATGTTAGTGCTACGACTCAAAACGGGCGCTTGGCTGCATACGTATTCATGAGCTTTTAACGATTGTCTTGCGGGACACAATCAAGGCTCACGCCCAGCGGAGCGCCGTGATGACCCTGACGACCCCTCGGCCGCCGCGCCTTGCAGGGGCCTGGCTGGCCCTCGCGCTGATGGGGGCGGCCGCCGCCACCCGAGCGGACCCGGCCCCTGCGAGCCAGGCGGTCGACTGGCGCGACCAGGTCCTCTACTTCGCGATGATCGACCGCTTCGCCGACGGCGACCCGTCCAACAACGACCAAGGGGCCGGCGTGTATGACCCGGCCGACGGCAGCAAGTACAGCGGCGGCGACCTGCGCGGCCTCACCCAGCGCCTCGACTACCTCGAAGGCTTGGGCGTGACGGGGCTCTGGATCACCCCGCCGGTCGCCAACCAGTGGTGGGACGCCGAGGCCCGCTTCTCCGGCTACCACGGCTACTGGGCCAGCGACTTCTCGGCGGTGGACGCGCACTACGGCACGCTCGAGGACTACGTGGCGCTGGGCCGGGCGCTGGATGGCCGCGGCATGACCCTGGTGCAGGACATCGTGGTCAACCACATGGGCAACTTCTTCGCCTACGACGACTGGCGCGACGGCGAGCCGGCGCATTCCTGGCGTCGGACGCGCGGCAGCCGCCCGATGGACCGGCCCACGCAGTGGCCGTTCTCGCAGAACGACCCGAACGACCCGGCGCAGCGCGCGCTGTCGGCCTACCACTGGACCCCGCCGATCCGCGATTACACGAACACAGTGCAGGAACTGACCTTCCAGATGGCCGGGCTGGACGATCTGGATACCGAGAGCCCGGCGGTGCGACGGGCGCTGCGAAAGAGCTTCGGCGACTGGATCACGAAGGTGGGGGTGGACGGCTTCCGCGTGGACACCGCCTTCTACGTGCCGGCGGATTTCTTCCCCGATTTCCTGCATGCCGAGGACCCGGAAGCCCCCGGCGTGCTGCGCGTGGCCGCTGCGCAGGGCAACCCGCACTTCCATCTGTTCGGCGAGGGCTTCGGCATCGACAAGCCCTTCGAAGACGTGCAGATGCGCAAGATCGACGCCTACCAGCGCGTCGAGGGCGGCATTCCGGCGATGATCCAGTTCCCGATGTACGGGACCTTCGGCGATGTGTTCGCCCGCGGCCATGCGCCGGCCGAACTGGCCTGGAGGATCGAGCGCACGCTGGCCGTGCACGCCGACCCGTGGCGCATGCCGACCTTCATCGACAACCACGACGTGGACCGCTTCCTCGCGGGGGCGGGCGAGCCAGCGCTGAAGCAGGCCCTGCTGGCGATGCTGACCCTGCCCGGCATCCCGGTGCTCTGGCAGGGCACGGAGCAGGGCTTCCGCAACCCGCGCGACGCGATGTTCGCGACGGGCTTCGGCAGCGGCGGGCGCGACCACTTCGATACCGCGCACCCGCTGTACCGGCAGATCGCCGCGATGGTGCAGCTGCGCCGCGCGCATCCCGCGCTGTCGCGCGCGCGGCCCAAGATCCTCGCCGCCGATGGCGCCGGCCCGGGCGTGGTGGCGTGGGCCATGCGAGGCGATGCGGAAGCCGGCCACAGCGACGGCGACCGGCTGGTGGTGATGCTCAACACCGCCGAAGACCGCCGCCTGCTCGACCTCGACGGCCTACCGCCGGGCGCACGCCTCGTGCCCCTGCTCGCCCTCGACGGCGAGGGCCCGGCGCTGCAGGCCAACGCGCAGGGCCGCGTGCTCGGCGAACTCCCGGCCCGCGCGGGCGGGGTGTGGCGCGTCGAGCCCGCGCCGCGAACGGCGGCAGGCGCATCGACGCCCGCGGATTCGAAAGCCGTGCCCACGCTCGACCCCGTGCCCGAGGTCGTGCGCGACACGCTGGTGCTCAGCGGCACCCTGCCGACGGGCCGCGACGGCACGCTGGTGGTGGACGGCGACCTGCGGCGCGCGCGGCGCCTCATCGCGGATGCCGACGGGCGCTGGCGCGAGACGGTGCCGACCGACGACTTCATCGACCCCAGGGCCACGCATCGCGTCGTGGTGCTGGCCGGCGAGGGTCTCGCGTCCGAAGCCCGGACCTTCCGCGTCGAGCGCGACTGGGACCTGCTCGCCGAGGCCACCGATCCGGCCGACGACGACGCCGGCCCCGAGGGCCGCTACCGCTATCCCACCGACCCGAGCTACGCCCGCGAGGCCAGCATGGACCTGCGCGGGATGCGCGTCTTCGGCTCCGGCGGCGCGCTGGCGATCGAACTGACGATGGGCCAGGTGCTCGACAGTTGGAACCCGGCGAACGGCTTCGACCACGTGGCCTTTTCCGTGTTCCTGTCGCTGCCGGGCCGCACGGACGGCGCGACGACCCTGCCCGGCCAGAACGCGGCGCTGCCCGACGGCCGACGCTGGCAGGTCCGCTTGCGCACCCACGGCTGGAGCAATGCCGCGTTCACCGCCGAAGGCGCCGACGCAGTTAGAGATGGCACGCCGCTCGTTCCGGGCGCGCGGATTGCGGTCGACAAAGCGCGGAAGGTGGTGCGCTTCGAAGTCCCGGCCGCGGCGCTCGGCCACCCGGCCGACCTCTCCGGCCTCGTGGTGCACGCCACGACCTGGGACTGGGACAGCGGCTGGCGCGCGATGACGCCGGCCGGCGGCGGTCACACGATGGGCGGCGGCGATGGGGCGCGTGACCCTCTTTGGATGGACGCTCTGCGACTCGGCGTGGATTGACTTCCGGCCCCCCGGAACCGATGGCATAGTCGAGCGGCCTCCCCCCAACGCACGCCCGACGCCATGGAAGACCGCGACGAGCCCTCCGGCCCGCGATCGCCGGTACCCAGTCTCCCCGATTCCGGCGCCACGCAGTCCACGGATGCGCGCACCGAGTCGCTCGATGCCGCGGCCGCGACGGTCTTCCAGCAGTCGCTCGCGCCATTGCATGCCCTTGTGTCGCGCGGCGACACCGAGGAGCTGGCCGTAGGCGACCGCTTGGGGCACTGGACGCTGACCGAGCGCTTGGGACAAGGCGGCATGGGCAGCGTGTTCGTGGCCGAGCGCGACGACGGCCTGTTCCGGCAGCGGGTCGCCGTCAAGATCCTGCGCCGCCCGGCCGACGCCGAAGCCGCCAGCCACCTCGACGCGGAACGCGCACTGCTCGCCGGCCTCGTGCATCCCGGCATCGCGCGGCTGTACGACGGTGGCTCCACACCGGGCGGGCAGCCCTTTCTCGTCATGGAGCACGTCGAAGGGACGGCCCTGAATCACTGGCGGCACGAGGCCACCCCGACGCTGGACGCGCGGCTGGCCCTGTTCGATCGGCTGTGCGATGCCGTGGCCTACGCCCATCGGCAGTTCGTCGTGCACTGCGACCTGAAGCCGTCGAACATCCTCGTGCGGGCCGATGGCACGCCGATGCTGCTCGACTTCGGCATCGCGCGCTGGATCGGCTCGGACGCTGCCGACGGTGCCCCCGAGCGGCCGGCCGGCACCTACTGCACGCCCGCCTACGCCAGCCCCGAGCAGGTCGCCGGGGCACGGCCGGGCGTCGCTTCCGACGTGTTCTCGCTCGGCATCCTCCTCGCGGAGCTCTTGGCCGACGCCCCGATGCGACGGGGTGCCGGTGATGCCGCCCATCCAGTGCGCCTGCCGAGCCGCTTTGCGGCCGACGCAGCCCTCGCCTGGCGGCGCCAGCTGCGCGGCGACCTCGACGCCATCGTGGCCAAGGCCACTGCGCTCGAGCCGGGCGCACGCTACCCCGATGTGACGGCCCTGCGTTCCGACCTCGCGCGCCACCGGGACCACTTACCGATCGCGGCGCGACCGGCCGGATGGGCGCGCCGCGGCCGGCTCTTTCTCCGACGCTATCGGCGCGGCGCCATCGCCGCCGGCGTGGGGCTGGCGATGGCCACGGGCTTCACCGTGCAGCTGGTGCAAGAGCGCGACCGCGCCCGCGAGGCCGCGGCGACCGCCGAGCAGGTCAGCGAGTTCATGGTCGGCGCCTTCGATGCCGCCAACGTGCGCCGCGACGGTGGCCAACGCGACCTGCGCGCCCGCGACGTCCTCAAGGCCGGCGCCGAACGCATCGAGCGCGACCTTGCCGGGCAACCCGGGGTGCAGGCGCGGCTGCTGCTCGCCTTGGGCAATGCCTACGTCAGCCTGTGGCAACCGGCCGAGGCGGTTCCTTTGCTGGAACGCGCTCTGGCGCTGGCCGAGCAGCGGGAGGACGACATGCTCGTCGCCATCCAGGCGCTGGAGCAACTGTCGCTTGTCGCGGGCAACGACGGGCACGGGGAGACGTCGCTCGCCTACGCCCAGCGGGCCATCGCGTTGCGCGAGGAGTACGGCTACGACGACCCGGAAGGCCAAAGTGACGCGCTGAACAACCTCGGGCTCGCGCTGCGCGCGGTGCAGCGCCTCGACGAGGCGAGGGAGGCCCTGCGGGAGGCCCTGCGGCTGCGCGAACAGTTGCCCAACCCCGAGCGCGAGCAGAGGATCGTGTCGACCCTCAACAATCTCGCCCTCGTCGAACGCCTGGACGGCCGATACGACGACGCCATCCGCCTCTACGAGCAAGCGATCCTGCGGGCGCGCCAGCTCGGCGCATCGGGCGAGTACTCCCTGATCAACCTGCTGGGCGGGCTGGGCAGGACGTACTCCACCCAGCGTCGCTTCGACCAGGCCTTGCCGCCGCTGCGCGAAGCGCACGCGTTGGCGCTGCGCCTGTATGGCGAACGCGTCGAGACGACGGCCGCGATGCAGGCCGAGCTCGGGATCGTGTATTGGGACCTCGGGCGCTTGGCCGAGGCAGAGGCGATGCTGCGCGCCACGCTCGAGGTCTACCGCGAAACGCGGGAGCCCGATGCGATGTCGATCGCCATCGCCATGAACAATCTCGGCGTGCTGCTCGAGGAACGCGGCGACCCCGAGGCCGCGCTGCCGCTGCTGGCCGGTTCCTTGGCGATCCGCAGCAAGCATCTCAAGGCGGACGATCCCGTGCTGCGACGGGCGGTCTTCAACGTCGCGCGGACCGAGCTCAACCTCGGCGACGTGGCGTCGGCCGCCGCGCGCACCTCGCCTTACGTCGAGGACGTGCTCGCGCACCCGCAGTTGGACCGGGTGGAGTGGTGGGCGCAGGCGACGCTGGCCCTCGAGATCGATTGGCAAGGCGGCAAGGCACCCTCGCAGGTGCTCGAGACCCTGCTCGCCTGGCCCACACCCAGCGCCAATCCGGCGCTGGACCCCGCGCGCTGGCGCGTCGACCGGCTGAAGGCGCGCCTGTTCTCGGACGCCGGCCAGCACGGGCCCGCCTTGGCCACCATCGAACACGCGGTGGACGGGGCCCGACGCAGCGGAAGCCGACTCGACCTGGCGACGGCCCAACTCGTGGCCGCGCGCATCGCGGCCGACGGCGGCAACCTTGCCGCGGCGCGGCGGCATCTCTCCGAAGCGCTTCCGGCGCTGGACAGTCTGCACGTCCCGGGCTCGCCGCAGCGGCGCGACGCGGCGGCGCTTGCCGCCCGCCTCGAGGGCTGACCCGGCGGCGAGGCCACCCCGCCGCCCGCTCTTACGAAGCTCTTACACCCCTCACCTAGCGTCGACGTCGATGCATCGGGAGGAGCGTCATCGCCGGTGCAGTCTCATCGATTCTCGAGGGGCAACACCATGCGAGCACTACCCACGCGCGGCGACCGCCGCACCCGCCAAGGCGGCTTCACCCTGGTCGAGATGGCGGTGGTCCTCGTCATCATCGGCGTCATCCTCGGCGCCGTGATGATCGGCCGCGACGTCCAGCGCAACGCCGAATACACGCGCATCAAGCAGAAGTTCGTCGACCAGTGGGTGGTGGCCTACAACACCTACAACCAGCGGCTCGGCGGCCCCATCGGCGACAACCAGAGCGCTCCGCGCCTGATGGTCAACGGCTTCAACTTCGCCGGCAATGGCACGACGCTCTCCGGCGGCGACATGTCCGGCGTGACCGAGCCGGCCGCGATCTGCCGCGGCAACGCCGGCCCGGGGATGGCACGCGCCCACCAATCCGGTCCCGACTTCGACCTGCGCGACCTGATGCGCAAGGCCGGCGTGACCATGCCGCCAGGCCGTGGCGATGGCCTCGAGGATCGCTACGTCTACCTCGACACGAACGGCAATCCGCAGGAAATCCAGATCTGCTTCCAGTGGAACCGACCCGGCACCGCGTCGGGCGCGGGCAACGTCATGGTCATCACCGGCCTGACCCCCGACCTGGCGCGGGCGCTCGACCAGGCCATCGATGGGAAGCCCGATGCGCAGAACGGCGCCTTCCGCCAGGAGGGCGTGGTGCGCGCCACCGGCACCGCCTTCAATCCCGGCATCGAGTGGGCGGGCAACAACACGCAGGACATCACCGGCACGGGCGGTGCCAACGAAGTGAACACCGCCGGCACCGACGCCGACCAGGTCCGCGTGATGGTCGCCCACCTCAAGATGAACCAGTAAGGCGACGACCATGAGTCCCCCGCTTCCTTCCCGGCTCGGACGACTGGTGCGCTCGCGCCAGGCGTCGCTCGCCACCTTCGCCGTGGCGCTCGGTGGCCTGTTGCTGGCCGCCGTCTGGTTCACCACGGCGCGCCAGTCGCTGGGCGGCGCCTACGACGAACTGGCGGCCGCCGAGCAGGCGAAGGCCAGCGCCGAGCAGCGGCTGAAGGACGCCGAGCTCCGCGTCCGTCTGGCCGAGAGCGCGAACCGACTGGTCGACGAGGCGCGCGCCGCGGGCTTCGCCGGCGACCAGTGGGGCGAGCGCGTCATCAATGTCGCGCAGGCACCGATGGGCCGTGAGGAAGTGAACCAGCTGCTCGGCTCCGTGGCCCGGGACGAACAGCGCCTGTTCGGCGCGGAAGCGTTCGACCTGTCGGTGACCCGGCCCGACGAGGGCCTCTTCGACGCCAACGATCCGCGCAGTCCGCCGCTGATGATGACCCTGCGCGGCACCCTGCTGTTCCGCACGGGAGACGCGCCATGACCCCGCGCCTGTTGGTCCACCAGGACGGGCGCTGGCTCGCGTTCGACGGCGCGACGGTCGCCGTGCTTGAAGGCCGCCCGCGCGTGGAGCGCGCCAGCCTCGTGCTGACGGACTTCGACGGCGCCGTCAGCGACGTGGCGTCGCTGGAGGGCAGCCCGTCCCACGCGGTCGCCCTGATCGAGCGCCGGTTGCGCGCCGACGGCCTGATCGACGGCGATGCCAAGGTTCTCGTCCATGAGATGCGGACCGTCGGCAACGGCTACCAGGCGCTGTACACGGCCGTCCCGCTGGACCGCTGGCAGCCGATGTTCGCCTGGGCCGACCAGCAGGACGACCACTGCCTCCTGCTGCCCACCGTGGCCCTGCTGTGGAAGCGGCTTCGCCCGGGCCAGGGCGTCGTCCTGCACAGCGGCCGGAAAGTGGTGTTCCTGGCGTCGCTGCGCGGTGGCCCCGTCCACGCCTCGGCGCTCGCCTTCAGCGACTCGCGCGCCGACCTGGCGATGACGGTCGCTTCGCTCGGCGAACGCGCCGGCACGCTGCTCTCCGGCGACGAGAGCGCAACCGAAACGGTCACCATCGACTGGATCGGCGCCCTGACCCCGCTGGCCAGCGCACGCACGCCGGCCGCCGCTGCAAGCCGGCCCGTGGCCCCCGCATCGCCCTCGGGGATCGACACCGACGAAACCCCGACCGAGCGCCATGGCGGCACCGCACGCCTCGAGCCCTCGATGAGCTTCGATGGGCAGGACGAGTACGCCTACGGCGAGCCCGCCGCCGATCCCGCGCCAATCCCGACGACGGTTCCCGGCGTCCCCACGATCGGCGACGGCCCGCTCGACGAAGCGTTGCTTGAGATCTTCGCCGCCCACTGCGGGGCAGGCGTGCGTCTGGCGCCCCACGTGGTGGTCAGTGACACCCAAGGCCGGCGCTATCGCAGCGGGCTGCCTCCGGTGCTGGCGGGCACGTCGGCGGCCGTCGCGGTGAACGCCGGAGCGGCCCGCGCGATGTTCGTGGCCGAACGCCTGCTGCCGTGGGCGAGCGTTGCCTCGCTGGCGTTGGCGATCGGCCTGGCCGCCCTGGGCGGCCGATGGACGCTGTCGGCACACGAGGCGCGGGGTGGTGCGGCCGCCATCCGCATGGAGGCCGAGGACCTGGAATCGAGAGCTTTGGCGATGGAAGCCGGGCAGACCGTGCCGCCGGAGTATCCGGCGGTGCTCGAGTTCATCGGCCGCGCCACGGCGCTCGGCCAGTCGCTCGACCCGACCGCCACCCTGCTGGCCTTGCGCGAGGCCGCCGGTTCGGACGTCCGGATCCTGCGCCTGCGCCTCGACCCCGCGCCCAACGGCGGCACCTCGCTGCGCATCGACGGGCTCGTCAACTACGCCGCGACGGCCGGCGGCCCGGACCGGGGGCAGCAGGTGGCTCGATTCGTCCAGCGCCTGCGCGAAGCCGGCTACGTGCCGACCGCCATCGACCCGCAGTCCGGCAACGCCCGCGCGGGCGCCGCGGGCGGCGTCTTTTCCTACCAGCTCACGCGGGCGCCGGCCGCGCCCGCCGCGGGGGTGTCGCCATGAAGCCCAAGCAGTTCGCGCTGCTCGCCTTGGTTGCGTGGATCGCCGTCGTCGGCTGGGTCGGCTCGATGGTCCTCGGCAAGCCCGCCGCCCTGGCCGGACGAGGGAACGATGTCGACACCGACACCGCCGTCCGCCTCCAGGCCGACGTGCAGCGCACCGAGCAGGTGCGCAGCGCGCTCGCGGCCCTCGTGGCCGCTCCGGCGCGCGTCGCCAGCGCCACCATCGTCGCCCTGCCGCCGACCGAGCGCATCGCCGCGACCGGGGCCGGCACCGCCGACGGAAACGCGACGGGCGTCGATCCGAACGCGCCGGCGGCGCGCGTGCTGGCCTTCATCGTCTCGGGCCGCGACCTGCGGCCGCGGGCGATGATCGACGGCACGCTGGTGGGCCCTGGCGCACGCCTCGCGGACGGCGCCATCGTCCGGCACATCGGCGCTCGCAGCGTGCGCATCGAAGACAGCGAAGGCCAACAGCACACCTTGGCCCTGCGGACGCCGGGCGAGGCCGGGCCGACGCCGGAGGGCTCGCCGTGAGTCGCCTCCGCCCATGGGCCTTCGGGATCGCCATCGCCATCGGCCTGGGCATCCTCGCCGTGGTCACCCTGCGCGGCGTTGCGCCGCGGCCGGAAACGCTCCAAGAGCCGGCCGACCTGCCGGCCGAGACGGCCGCAGTGAGTCCTGCGGCGCCGGTGCCGTCGCCCGCCCCAGCGGCCGTCGAAGCACCGCCGCCGTGGGCCAGCGCCCTTCCGGAGACCGCGCCGGCAGAAACGACGAAGGCCCCGACCCTGCGCGAGCAGCAGCTGGCCGTTCTGCAGCAGAGCATGTCGGCAATGCTGGCCGAGGCGGTGGATCGCTCGGCCGCCAGCAGCGTGCACGTGCGCAAGGCGCTCGACACGCTGGAGGCGATGGACGACCCGGCCATCAAGGCGCAGTTCAACCTGCCGGCCCTGCGCCACAACCTGGAGATCAGCCTGCAGCTGCAGGCGATCGCCCAGGAGATGCAGGCGGAGGTCGCCACGCCGCGGACGCCAGAGCGCGACGCCCGCATCGAGGCGCTGCGCAAGGAGTTCGAAACCCTGCGCCAGCAGCTGCGCACGGACGTGGTCCCACCGGGCGCGCGTCCGCCGACCGCGACCTCCGGAGACGCCTGACGTGCCTGCCCGCGCCGCCACGCGCCCTCGCTCGCACCGCATGTCCGGCGTGACGCTGGTCGAGCTGGCCGTCGTGCTGTCGATCATCGGCGTGCTTGGAACGGTCGTCACCACCGGGCTGGGCGAAGCGGCACGCCGCGGCGACGCGAGCGGCGCACGGGCCGACGCCGAGCAGGCGCGGCAAGCCCTCCGCGCCTTCGCGCTGCGCAACAAGCGGCTGCCGTGCCCCGACCTCAGCGCCCTCGGCGACGGCGCACGGGAAGGGCTGGGCGGCAGCTGCCCGCCCTCGGCGCAGGTCGGCTGGCTCCCGTACGAGAGCCTCGGGCTGGTGCGTCCAGACCGCGACCAGCGCCTGCGCTATGCCGTGAGCCGGGCCGGCGGTGCCGACCTCGTCGCGCCACCCGCGGTGGCCGCGGACATCGACGGCAGTGGTCGCTTCCGCGCGGTGCTGGCGGCCGCGGCGCGCCTGCCCCGCGGCAGCGACCGTCCGTTCCTCACCGGCCCGGGCACGAGCGCCTCGCCCGAGAACTGCGCGGTGGTGCAGTCCAACCCGGCCTTCGCGCTGGTGGCCCCGGTGCGCGACGCCGACGGCGCCGGCCCGACGCCCGCGGGCTTCGACGGCGTGAACGTCGCCATGGCCAGCGCCAACCAGAACTGCATCGCCGCGCCGTCGCGCCCGGCGGATGCCCGATACGACGACGTGGTGGTGGCCGAGGGCGCGTCCGCGCTGCTGGGCTGGCTGGCCGCGCAGACGCGATGAACTCCGGAAACAACGACCGAGCATGACCATGCCCCTCTCCCGCCCGAAGCCCGCCCGTCGCGGCGCCCTTGCCCTGGCCCTGGTGGTCGCCCTGTCGGCCCTCACCGCCGGGTGCGGCACGGTGCCGCGCAGCGTCCGCGACCTGCCGCCGACCGACCCGACCGCCCTGCAGCAGCTCGGCAGCAAAGTCGCCAGCGAGTCGGCCGCGCTCGCGGAGGAGAACGCCCGCCTGCGACGCGAGCTCGAGCGCGTGCAGCCCGCGCCGCCGGCCGCCGCCGCGCTGGCGCCGGCCTATGACCCGCTGGAGAACCGGGTCGTCACGATCAACATGAGCGACGCGAACGTCAACGCGCTGCTCTGGGCGCTGGCCGAACAGCTGGGCATGAACCTGATCATCGACCCCAGCGTGCAGGCGCGTGACCAGCGCGCCAGCCTGTTCCTCAAGGACGTGACCGCCCGCGAGGTCTACAACCACATCCTGACGGCCTTCGACCTGCACGGTGAAACGCGCGGCGGGGCCCTCGTGGTGGGGCCGATGCAGGAGCGCGTGTTCCAGCTCGACATGCTCAACAGCACCACGTCGCTGGAAATGAGCACCGGCGGCGACGTGTTCGGTGCGGGCAGCAGCGGCGCCGGTGGCGGCGGCGACTCGCTGCGCGGCACGCTGATCCTGGACGGCAGCGTCGGCAAGGAGAACGACCCCTACAAGCAGATCTCGGCGGCGATCGAGGGCATCCTCAAGGAAGAGCCCGGCGCGCAGAGACCGGAAGACCGTCGCGAAGCCGCGCGATTCACCCTCGACCCGCTGACCGGAACGCTGTTCGTCCGCGCGCGCCCGTCGCAGGTCCGCGCCATCGCCGAGGTGATCGAGCACAACCAGCGCATCCTCGGTAGCCAGGTGCTCGTCGAGGCCCAGCTCATCGACGTGCAGCTCAGCGACCAGTTCCAGTACGGCGTGGACTGGAACCTGCTGCGCGGCCGGGTGGCCGGCATCTACGGCGATGCCCCGATCCAGCTGGATCCGGTGTCGGGTGCCTTGCCCGGCGCCCGCGACAACACCCTGGACCGGCTGCTGACCTTCCCGCGCCAGGCCATCGGCAGCCCGCTCGGCCGCGGCACCGGCCTCGCCTACGCCGGCGACACCTTCTCGGCGGCGGTGAACGTACTGCGCGGCTTCGGCAACGTGAAAGTGCTGTCCAACCCCAGCCTGCGGGTGCGCAATGCGACGCCGGCCTACCTCAGCGTCGGCCGCAACATCCGCTACGTCAGCAAGTCGACGACCAGCTTCAGCAACCCGGGCGGCGGCGCCACGAACACGTCGTCCGACGTGCAGACCGAATCGCTGTTCGCCGGCGTGGTGATCGGCGTGGCCCCGCTGATCCACGACGACGGCAAGGTCGAGCTGCTGGTGCATCCGATGCAGACCGACGTGGCGCCCGGCAGCCTCGAACTCATCGAGGTGGGCGAGGGCAACGCGGTCACGCTGCCGGTGATCAGCTTCAAGGGCATGACCACCACGCTCAACCTGCGCGATGGCGACACGATCCTGATGGGCGGCCTGATCGACCAGCAGGCCGAGAACGGCGACCGAGGCATTCCGGGGCTGTCCGACGTGCCCGGCGTGGGCCACCTGTTCGGCGCGCAGACGCGCCGCCATGACAGCCGCGAGCTCGTCATGGTGCTCCGGGTGACCGTGCTATGAGCGGCCCGCGCTCGCCAGGACGCGCCGCCCGATGGCGGGTGACGGCCGCCCTGCTGCTGGTCGCCGCCGCGGCCGTGGCGACCGCCGCACCGAAGACCACCCCGGACGGCGAGGTCGACGCGCAGGCCGTCGCGCGCGCCGTCGCCACGCTGGAGCATGCCCTCCGGGCGGGCGACCTCGACGCCGGTCGGGCCACGCTCGCCGATCTCGAGGCCCTGCTGCCGGCGCGCAGCCTAACCCTGCTGCGCATGCAGGCCTGGTTCGCGCACCGCGCCGACGATGACGTGGAGGCAATCGCCCGCTATCGCGACGTGCTGCAGCGTGTGCCAGGCGACCGCAACGCCACCATCAACCTCGCCCTGCTCGAAGCGGAGCAAGGCGACGTGGACGCCGCCAGCCGTCGATTGGTGGCGCTGCGGGCCAGCGCCGGCGAGTCCGCCGAGCTCGCCGCGGCGATGGCCCATGTGGGAGCAACGCGCCATGGCCGCCGTTAACGTCGCCCCGAACGCCGCGGCCGGCCAGGAGGCGCAGCGCCTCGGCCGCATCCTCGTCGAACGCGGCCTGCTCAACGGGGCCCAGCTGCAGTACGCGCTGCAGAAGCACGCCATCGAAGGCCAGCGTTTCGGGCGGCTGCTGGTCAAGCACGGCCTCGCCAGCGAAACCGCGATCGTCCGCGTCATCGCCGAACTGCAGGGCATGCCGTTCACGCCGGTGGATGCGCTGCCGCCAGCCGACCCGCAGGTGCTGGCGCTGTTCAACCGCGAGCTGTGCCTGCTGCGCGCGTTCCTGCCGCTGCGCCGCGTCGAGAACGCGCTGGAGGTGCTGCTCGGCGATGCCGACGCCGACGCCGTGGCGCAGATCGTGCTGCAACGATCCGGGCTTCGCTGCAAGTTCGTGCAGGGCGAGTTCACCCGCGTCGCCCAGCTGATCCGCTACACCTACTACTTCGCGCAGAACCCGGTCGAATCGCTGCTGGAGCGCGAGCTCAAGCGCATCGCCGCCGACGTCGACCACGCCTACAGCCCCGAGAAGCTGCTCGACTACCTGCTCCATCTCGCGGTGCGCGAGCGAACCACCGACATCCACATCGCGCCGGCCGACGGCAGCATCCACGTGCTGTTCCGCGTCGACGGCGTGCTGCGCCCGATCCTCGCGATGCCGGCCTCGCTGCAGCGCCTTCTCGGCTTCATCAAGCTGGCGGCCGAGATGGACATCTCCGAGCAACGCCGGCCGCAGGACGGC
This sequence comes from Lysobacteraceae bacterium, assembly GCA_027483745.1. The sequence continues at coordinate 16,328 of JAIXTZ010000070.1, read as the reverse complement.
AGCTTCCGGGCCACCGTGCTCGACAGCGCGCTCACCGTCCGCGTCTCGACGCTGATCAGCGAGGGCGGCGAACGCATGGTGATGCGACTGCTGCCCGAGCACAGCGACCTCTCGGGACTCACCGAGCTCGGCTTCTTCCCCGAAGACGTGGCCGGCCTCGAACGCATGTTCGCGAAGCCGGCGGGGCTGATCCTGATCACCGGGCCGACCGGCTCGGGCAAGAGCAGCTCGCTGCACGCGGCGCTGCGCATGCAGTCGCTGATCGAACGCAACGTGCTCACCGTCGAGGACCCGATCGAATACCGCGTTCCCGGCGCCTGCCAGACCGAAGTGAACCGCCGCGCGGGCTACGAGTTCGGCTCGGCGCTGCGCCACTTCCTGCGCCACGATCCCGACGTGATCCTGCTCGGCGAAATGCGCGACGCCGAGACGGCGCAAGCCGCGATCGAGGCCGCCGCCACCGGCCATCTCGTGCTCTCCACCCTGCACGTCTCCGGCGTGTTCGGCGTGGTGCCGCGGCTGCGGCCGCTGGGCCTCGAAGCGCAGGTGATCGCCGACAACCTGCTGGCGGTGGTCAACCAGCGCCTCGTGCGGCAGAACTGCCCGCACTGCAGCGTCGCCGTGCCGTTCACCGCCGCCGAGCGCGCCTGGCTGGGCATCGACGACCCGGAGGCCTGCGGACGTCGCGGCGTCGGCTGCGAACACTGCCGCGGCAGCGGCTACCGCGGCCGCTTGCCGGTGTACGAGATCCTCGTGCTGGACGAGGCGATCGCCAACGCCATCGCCGACGACGCCGGCCGCGAGGCCGTGCGAACGCTCGCGCATGCCGCCGGCTTCACCGACATGACGCGCGTGGCCAAGCGCCGCGTGGCGCTCGGGCAGACCACGCCCGCCGAAGTGCTGCGCGTGGTGGGCGACGGGCCGGCCGCATGAACGTCTACTACTACCGCCTGCTGCTCTCGAGCGGCCGCACCCGAAGCGGCATCGCCCAGCTGGCGGTGGAGCAGGACGCCTCGGCGCGCCTGTGGCTGGAGAAGAACTTCGAGGCGACGGTCCTCCAGCTCACGCGCCTGCCGGGCTGGCTGGCCGAGACCCAGCGCAGCATCGCCCAGCTGGTGCGGCCGAACATCCGACCGCCGGAGCTGGCCGGCATGCTGCGCGACATGGCGGTGATGACCAGCAGTGGCATCCCCGTGGTGGAGGCGCTGCGCGCCGTCGCCCAGGAAGTGGGCACCGGTCGCGCCTCGAACGCGGCACGCGTGGCCCGAAACCTGATGGACGAGCTCGACGCCGGCGCGTCGATGAGCGAGGCCTTCGCACGCTACCCGGACACCTTTCCCGAGACGGTCCGCAACCTCGTCATGATCGGCGACGAGACCGGCAGCATGGACCTGATGCTGGCCGAGGCCGCCGACCACGTCGAGCGCGTCGCGAAGATGACCGCCGACACGCGCCAGGCCCTGATCTACCCCGCGTTCGTCTTCGCCTCGATCTTCGCCGCCGGCGCGTTCTGGATCTACTACGTGATCCCGAACCTGACGGGCCTGTTCAAGCAGATGAACGCGAAGCTGCCGCCGCTGACCATCGCCGTCATCGCGTTCTCCGAGTGGTTCACGGCGAACATCGTCGGCATCCTCGTGGGCATGGTGCTGACGGGCTTCGCCCTGTGGGTGACGTGGCGGCACAGCCGCGCGTTCCGCCGCGCCACGCACAACCTGCTGCACCGGCTGCCCATCGCACAGACGGTGATGAACTCGGCGGGGCTCGCCTTCCTCACCGAGTACCTGGCGCTGCTGATCCGCGCGGGCGTCGACATGGTCAGCAGCCTGAAGGTGATGGAGCGCGCGATGCGCGACGAGTACTACCGCGAGCGCGTCGTGGCGATCCGCCAGGTGCTCGAACGCGGCGACCGGGTGTCCTCGGCGATGCGGCAGGTGGGCGGCTTCCCGCCGATGCTCGTGCGGATGGTCTCGGTCGGCGAGGACACCGGCACGCTGGACCAGCAGCTGTCGCGGCTGTCGGCCGAGTACAGCCTGCGCCTCCAGCGCCTGATCGCCAACCTGTCGGAAATCATCAAGCCCGTGGTCGTGCTGCTCGCGGGCGGCCTCTTCATCCTGCTCATCGTTGCCCTGCTGCTGCCGGTCTACGACCTGGTGAAGCAGGCGATGTCCTCTCCCCAGTTCTGACCGGAGGCCCCGCATGCGTCCGCCCATCCCCCCAATGCCCCGCGTCCGGCACGGTGCTGCCGGATTCGGAATCCTCCAGGTCCTGCTCCTGCTGGTGCTGCTCGGTGCCGCCGTCGTCGCCGGCTTCACCCTGCTGCGCGCGGAACGCCCGGTACGCGACGCCGTCGACCAGGAGATCGCCTTGCGCTGGGCCGATGAAGCGCTGGTCGCGTACGCGGCGACCAAAGCCCACCTGCCCTGCGCCGTGTCGACACCGACCAGCGCCGTCGACGATTGCGTGGCGCCCGGCAGCAAGGGTTGGCTGCCGGTGCGCGCGCTCGAGGCCGTGCATCCAGGCGGGGCGCGGCCCGGCGCACCGATGCGCTACACCGTCTTCCGCGGGGATGACCACGCCGACCTCGCCGCCGCGAGCAACGCCTTCAGCCCCTACCGCTGGGACCGCACGCAGCATTCGCTCGACGACGTCAACGGCTTCGACTTCTGCGCGAAGCTCACCACCGCCGCGGAGCAGGCCACGCAGCAGGTGCGGATGGACCGCGCGCGGACGGTCGACCTCAGCGGTGCGACGGTCAACGTGGCCTACGCACTGGTTGCGCCCGGGCCCACGCCCGGCGACGCCGGCGGACGGTTCGACGGACTGAACCAGTCGGGCGACGCCATCGTCGAGGCCCCGTCGCGCGCCGCCGATGCGCAGTACGACGACCGCACCCGCGTTCGCGGCTTCGATTCGCTGGCGCGGACGCTGGGCTGCGGCACTGTCGACGCCCGCTCGCCCGGCGGCGTGAGCCTGGCCGCCATGGACATGCTGGCCCTGGCCGTGGACGTCAACGATGAGGTCGTCGAGCAGCACGCCAGCAACGTCGAGGACACGACGCTGGCCGTGACGATGGCCTCGGTGTCGACCGCCTTTGCTGGCGTTGCCGTGGTGCTTGGCGGCGCCAGCATCGCGAATTCGGTATCGACGCTGGCCACCGCGTCCGCACAGCTATCGAGCGCGATCGCCTCCTGCGTCGTGCTGGTCGGATGCGGGCTGATCCCGCCGTACACGGCGGCCGTCACCGCGGCGGGCGTGGCCATCGGTTTGGCTTCGGCCGCCACCGCCCTGTACGCCGGCGCGCTCATCCCCACGTCGATGGCCTTGGCCACCACGATCGAGGCGCGCGATATGGCCCAGCAGGGACTGCCGAGCGCGAGCATCGACATCAGCGCCGCCACCGAGCGCACCTGCACCGGCGCGGAAGGCGGCTGGGTCACGCAGGTCGCCGACGCGAGCGGCGTGCTGGTCACCGTGGACCCGCCCGTTTGGCGGAATGGCCTGCGGCAGGAGGCCGAAGCCACCGCCGTAGAACTCGCCACGCTGCAGGCGGAATTCGCCCAGAACCGCGACAGGATCACCCGCCTCGAACAGATCCCCTCGGTCGAGCTGATCGACTACCCGCCACCGCCGGTGCGCCAGCAGAACGAGTCCGACGCCGACTGGAACAGCCGCTACCAGGCCTGGCTCGACAGCCGTGCGCAGCAGGAAACGCTGCTGCAGGCCAAGCTCGAGGCGATCCGCGTGGCGATGACGGCCAAGTTCGCGGCCGAAACCCAGCAGCAGACCGTCGAGAACCTCCAGAAGGAGCTGGACGCCATCACCACCTCCGTGGTGGAGCTGCAGGCGGAAGTCTCGCGTTGCGCCGGCCTCGCGGCCGGGGACATCGTCGGCCAGCGTCGCTGCGACGCCCAGCGCGAGGCGCTCCGCGGTCTCGCGGCCTGCGACGCAGAAGTCATGACCGCCGAGCAGGTCCGCGAGCGCCAGTGCCTCCCGTGGAAAATGCAAGACACAGCGGATGCGCGTACCGCCCTTGCGACGGCCCGCGACACCGCCTTCCAGGCGGAGCTGGCGGCGCTCGCCCTCCCGCAGCCACCGATCAAGGACTACATCAGCGACAACGGCTGGTTCATCGGCACCTGGGACTGCAACGTGCTTGATTGGTGCGATCCGCTGATCGTCAGCAACCAAGCCGACAGCGACAAGCGCGAAACCTACGCGAAGACCGTCTACAAGTCCTTCGGGCTCGAAGCCGCGCTGGTCGAGAAGCAATCCGAGCTCGACGAGAAGCAGGCGGCCTACGAGGCTGCCCGTGACCAATGCGAGACCCTGCGCGCACTGAATCCCGGCGGCGGCGCCAGCGGCTCCGAGATCGCACCCGCCTGGGTCGGGGCCAACGCCATCATGAACGCCGCCAACTGCCGGGGTGCGAGCGGCGCCATCCAGCCGGGCACCTGCGGGGGCACGCCGTGAGGCGCACGTGCCGACATCGCGACGGCGGGTGGTCGCTGGTGGAGATGGCGGTCGTGCTGGTGGTGCTCGGCGTGCTGGGCGTGGTGCTGCTGCGCTTCCTGCCGCTGGCGCCGCAGGTCGCCGTCGGCGATCTCGCCGAGCGGGAGCTCGCCCAAGCGGAGCAAGCGCTCCTGGGCCACGTGCTCGCCTACTCGCGCCTGCCGCCCCCGGTCGTCGAGAACGGCGTGGGCATGCTGCCGGTCGAGGCCCTCGGGCTGCCGGCCTCGCTGCGCATGCGCTACCAGGTGCAGGCCTCGCTGACCGTGTCGCCGGGCGATGAGTTCGCCCCGCTGCTGCCTCCCATCGTTGGCATGGTGCCGGCCACCCCGATTGAGCCCGGCCACGTCAATGGGCTCGACTTCTGCATGGCGCTGAAGGCGGCCGGCGGGCTGAGCCTGGTCGGGATGGAGGGCATTCCGACCGCTTTCGCGCTGATGCACGGCGGTCCCGCGGGGCATGACCGCCTCGCCACCGCCGCCTTCGCGCTGCCTGGCAGCCCGCAGTCCGGCGCGCGCAGGGTGCGCGCCATCGGGCCGGGTGAATTCGCCAGCCGCCTCGACTGCCCCGACCGCGTCGCGCAGGTGCACGGCGCGGCGCGCGGCGCCTATGCGGCCTACGACCTCGCCCGCGTGGCGCGCCGGTACGACGAGTTCCGCACCTTCGCCATCCAGGTCGCGGAGATGAACGAGAAAAATGCCAACACCAACGAGGTCTTCGCCGGCTTCGACGTCGCCTACGGTGTCTTCCTCGAGGCGGTCGCGATCCTGCAGGAGGCGGCCGGCTGGCCGCCCGATGGGCTCGCGATCGCGACAGGAATCGCCTCGCACGTCACGGCGACGACCCAGCTCGGCATCGCCATCAACAACCTAGTCGGTGCCGTCCAGGAACGCGAGGAGGCCGAGGCCGCCCTGGTGACCGCGCGCAGCCAGAGCGATGCGGCCAAGGCCAACCTCGACCGGATGGAGGCCCTGGCGGCGGCATCGCTAGCCGATGCCACCGCGCTTGACCAGGAGGGATTGCAGCCATGAGCCCGCCCATCGCCCGCCGCGCGCGCGGTGCCTCCCTCGTCGAACTCACCGTCGTCCTGGTCGTCATCGGCCTCGTGACGCTGGTGCTGCTGCGCTTCCTGCAGGTCGCTGCCCGCGACCGCGAGGACGTGGCCAGCCACGCGCTGTTGCAGCGGGCTGACGACGCCCTGCTGGCCTTCGCCATGGTCAACGCCCGGCTGCCCTGCCCGGCCAGCGGCACCGACGGCATCGAGGACTGCGCTGCCGGACAGGTGGGGCGGCTGCCCTACCGCACCATCGGGCTACCGGACGCCAACGCCCGCCACATGCGCTACGGCGTGCTGCGACGCCCGGCCAGCCGCAAGCAGGACGCCGACCTGACGCAACGCCTCGACCGGTTCGACCCACTGCAGGTGGTCGGCGGTGGCGTCGGCACGGAATTGCCTGTCGGCCATCGCAACGGCCTCGACCTCTGCTGGGCGCTGCGCAGCGCTGACAACGCGCCGGCCAATCCCAGCTTCCTGCACGTGGCGCGCCCCGACGCCGCGTCAGCCCTCGGTGCGCACGTCGCCTACGCGCTGGCCCTGCCCGCGCCGGGCGAGGCCTTCGGCGGCCACCAGGCGACCACCAACCCGGTGTTCGATTCCCCGCGGCGAACGGCCAGCCCCTTCCACCGTGATCGCGTCCTTGCCGTCGGGCTGGACCAGCTGTGGACTCGCATGCGCTGCGGCGACAACCTCGCCGCCGCCTCGCACGCGCATTTCAACAGCGCGGCCGCCATCACGGTGATGCACACGGCCCTGGTCGACTACAAAAGCCAGCTCGCGATCTCGGACAAGCTCGCACAGGCCAACGTCGAGAACGGCGCGGCCGCCGTGCTTGCCGGCACGGCGGGCGTCGCCGGCGCCGCGGGCGACGTGGCCGACACGGTCTCGGAAGGACTCGCCAGCACGGGCATCGTCTCCTACCGCATCGCCTTGGGGGCCGTGGCGACGGCAGCGGCCGTCGCCGTCACCATCACCGCCGCTGCCCTCGTTGCCGCCGCCGACCAATCCAAGGATGCGGCTTCCGACGCGTACCGCGACGTCGATCCGCACATCACCGCGGCGGCCGCCCTCGAGTCCAACGTGCTCGAACACGCTCGCGCCGCCGACGCCGTAGGCCTCTACTGAGAACCGACCATGCGCCACGCCATGCCCCCCCGCCGCGCCACCGGCTTCACCATCGTCGAGATGTCGGTGGTGCTGGTGATCATCGCGCTCATCGTCGGCGCCGCCGCCGTGGGCCGCGACCTGTATCGCAGTGCGCAGGCCGAGCGCCTGAGCGCCGACTTCGTGCAGGCGTGGCTGTTGGCCTACGAGCAGTTCGTGGCCGGCACCGGCACCGTGCCCGGCGATGACTTCGACAACCCCACCGGCCTGGTGGAAGGCACCCTCGGCACATTCCTTTGTGGCGTCGACCTGCAGAACGCGATGCTCGCCGCCGGCGTGAGCCTGCCCGGGGGCCGCGGTGAGGGGCTGGCCGATCGCTATGTCTACCAGGACCAGCGCGGCCTGCCGCACGAATTGGAAGTGTGCGTCGGCAGCGCCCCCTGGTCGGAGCCTTTCGGCAGCGTCGGGAACTACGCGGCGCGGCCGCGCAACGTGATGCGATTCGAGGGGCTCACGCCGTCGCTGGCGACGCTGATCGACGCGAAGATCGATGGCCGCGTGGACGCGCGGCATGGTCGCTTCCGCGAAGCCGGCCTGCAGGATGACACCACGCCGCTGGGCGTGCCCTGGAGCCTCCAGGACGATGACACCTTCGCCGGTGGATCGAACCCGGACGCCCAAGTGGCGGAAGTGACGGCGCTGCTGCGGATGGACCGCTGAGCCGCGCGTTCAGTCGTCGCGTCCCAGCCGGAGCAGGCAGTCGCCGACGGCGACGACGTCGCCCTCGGCGAGCAGGGCATCGACGATCGGAACGCCGTTGACGCAGGTTCGGTTGGTCGCCCCCAGGTCGCGGAGCCGATAGCCTTCGGCATCGCGCCAGACCACGCAGTGATGGCGCGATACGGTGCGACGCGGCAACTGCAGGTCGGCATCCGGTGAACGCCCGACGACGACCGGCGACGCCGCGACGCCCACCCGCTTGCCGCGATCGACGCCCTCCACCACCGTGAGCCACGCGGAAGCCTCTGGGGCATCCACGGCCGGCAGGGGCGCCTCGTCGAGGCGAAGGGTCAGCAGCTCGAGGCCGACCGGATCCGCGGCGCCCGACAGCGCGGTGGGCCGTGCGTCCGCGCCTCCGCAATCGCCGCCGCCTGCCCCTTCGGCTCCGAGCTGCCAGACCCGCGGTGGGCGCTCGACGCCCGGCAAACGGCCCACCGGCATCGGATGCAGGGCGAAGGCCTCGTACAAATCGGGAAACAGGGACCCGCAAACCAGCACGGCACCGGGCCGCGGCGGGTCGAGCAGGAGCGCCGCGCCGTCCGGATGGCCCAGCGGTATCGCCGCGCCCGGCCCCTGCCATTGCACGAGCCCCGGGCACAGCACCGCGGACACCCGCCCATCGAACGCCGCGACGAAGCTCGTGGCGATCCGTGCGGCCTCGATCGCCGCCGTGCCCATCGCCCCCGGCGGCCCGCCCGCGGGCACGCCGAGCCACAGCGACATGGGGCGAGACGACAGCAGCGGGAGGCCGGCCGCCCGGGCGCGAAGCGCCAATTCTTGGCCGACCGCCTCGGCCGTGTCGTCCGTCGCGTGGAGGCGAAAGGCGATGCCGCACATCCACTGCCGCGGTCCGACCCGCGGGGCGGCGGGTGCCGCCGCCAAGACCGCCGCGCCGCCGCGCGACGCGGCCTCCACCACCTCGCGGAACCCTGCGAGCGCGGGAGAGGGCTTGGCGTCGAGCTCGGCGGCAAGCAAGGCGGCATGGCGGTCGTAAGCGGCCAAGGCCTCGTCGAAGCGCCCATCGGCCGCCAGCGCCGCCATCCACTGCCGCTGCGCGCCCTCGTCCCACGGATCAAGGGCGACCCATCGACGGGCGATGGCGATCGCGGCCTTCGCCTGGCCGGCGGACAGCTGCGCCTCCAGCGCGAGGCGCAGGGCGCGAAGGATGAGCATGCCAAGCCGCGAACGCTCCATCTGGAGCCAAGCCGAGAACCGTGGGCAATCGTCGAAGACCAGCCCGGCGAGGAACTCGCCGCCGCCGTCCGGACCCACGCACGGCAAATCCAGCAGCGCCTGGACGTCCCCGGTATCGACGGCACGGGCCAGCGCCAGCGCGTCGACCACCACGCCCGGCCGCGCCACGAGGCCGACGTCATCACGGCCGGCCATCAGCCATCCGGCGCCGCCGCAGGCGTCCAACACGCGGTTGAGGTTGGCCAGCACCTGGCGGAGGTTCGTGCGCGCCGATGCGGCCGACAGGCCCGGCCACAGCAGTTCCGCAAGCTGTTCGCGCGGGTGCCGCCCGCCCTCGATGACGAGGTAACCGAGCAACGCCCATGCCTTCCTGTATTGGATACCCGGCCCGGCGTCGCTCGCGCCATGGCGCAGACGGCGCTCACCCAGCAGCTCGATCCTCAGCATGTCCCTCCTCCGGCCCTCGGTGGGGCGCCATGCGCTTTCGCGACCAGCCCCCGTCGGACGTGCCGACATTCTGCCAAACCCCAGCGAGCGCGCCGCCTAGCGCGCGCGGCGACGGCAGGTGAAAAACCCGTTGATCGTCAGCCGACCGGCGGCGGGATCGTCGCTGAGGCGCTCCGGGTGCGCGATATCCCCGCTGTGGAACACCGTGCCGGAGTAGACGATGAGGCGGTTGTACGCCGCCGGCACGCTGGCGATTTTCTCGAACCAATCGTTGCTGCCGGTGAGGTAGCCGGGCGCGACACCGTGCTTCGCGCTGAACTCGGCCGAGGGCAAGCGCGACGAATCCTCGATCATCGACAGCAGTTCGGCGAGGGGCCGCCGGGGCCGGTAGAAGGCCGTGCCGCCCAGCGCGGGATCGTCGAACAAGTAGAGCACCGACGCGACGACCGACTGCTCCGGCAGCGTGGCGAGCTGGTCGACATGCGGCTGCCACTGCCACGGCATCAGCGCCTCAGGCGCGCGCGTCACCATCGACAGCCGCGCGTAGAAGCGCTCGGTGCGCCGGCCGTCGAAGCTCGCGCGGAAGCGCTCGTCGAAATACTGTCCGAGCCCCGCGGCCACCGGCACCGGCAAGCGCAATTCGGGGCCCGGAAAGGCGTTGTGCGGGGCATCGAGGAAGGCACCGCGCGCCGCGACGGCGAAAGCACGCCAGGCCTCCGGGTTCTCCAGCGCGCCGTCGACGACGTGGCAGATCGGCACGCCATCCACGGCCAGCACGCGGGATTCCGCCTTCGGGGAAAACCGCAGGGCCGGCCACGGCGGCGGCACGACCGAACCGCCGTCGACGCCCGCGGCCATCACGCCGCCATCGGGGCGGCGCAGTGGCGCGCGATGAATTCCTGGTGCGTCGGCATGGCATGCACGCAGTTGGCGATGACGCCACGCACCGTTTCCACGTGGCGCACCGCCTCCTCGGCGGGGATCGCATCGACAAGGGCGTGGTATCCCTTGGGCATCCAGCGCTGGCCGATCAGCACCTGGATCCACGAGGGCTCGGCGAACAGCTCGTCGTTCTGGCGGAAGATGCGGCCGTTCGCGCGGAACAGATCCATCTTGCGCTTCAACGACTCCGGCACCTCCATCGTGCGCACGTGGTTCCAGAACGGCGTGTCGGTGCGCTCGGTGGCGTGGTAGTGGGCGATCAGGAAGTCGCGGATCGAGATGAACTCGTCGGCGGAATGGCGGTTGAACTCGGCGATGTCGGTCGCGTCGAACCCGGCGTGCGGGAAGAACGCGGTGAGGCGGGCGATGGCCGACTGGATGAGGTGGATGGAGGTCGACTCCAGCGGCTCCATGAAGCCGCTCGACAGGCCGACGGCGACGACGTTCTTGTCCCAGAACTTCTTCCGCATGCCGGTAGTGAATCGCAGGATCTTCGGGTCCATCAGCGGCTTGCCTTCGAGCCGCGTGAGCAGCTTGGCGCAGGCCTCGTCCTCGCTGATGTGCGCGTTCGAGAACACGTAGCCGTTGCCCACGCGGTGCTGCAGCGGGATGCGCCACTGCCAGCCGGCTTCCTGCGCGGTCGAACGCGTGTAGGGCGTCAGCGGGCCGGCGCTCTCGCACTGCAGCGCCGCGGCGCGGTTGGCCGGCAACCAATGCGTCCAGTCCTCGTAGCCGGCCTTCAGCGTCTGCTCGATCAGCAGGCCGCGGAAGCCGGTGCAATCGACGAACAGGTCGCCCGTGATCGTCTGACCGCTCTCCAGCTCGATGGCGCGGATGAAGCCGTCCTCGGGGCGCTGGTGCACGGCCTTGACCTTGCCTTCGATGCGCTTCACCCCGCGCTTCTCGGAATAGGCGCGCAGGTACTTGGCGTAGAGGCCGGCGTCGAAGTGGTAGGCGTAGCCGAGGTCGGCCAACGGCGAATTCGGGCGGTCGCGCAGCGCCGGCATGAACTTGTTGGCACGGCCGGCCGCCGTACAGATCGAGTAGTCGTCCATGTGGCCGGCCTTGCCGAGCTGGCGCGCCTTCAGCCAGTAGTGGTGGAAAGCCACCGTGCCGAGGTCCTGGCCGATCTTGCCGAAGCCGTGGATGTAGCTGTCGCCCACCTGGCCCCAGTTCACGAACTCGATGCCGAGCTTGAACGAGCCCTTGGTGCTGCGGATGAAATCCGCCTCATCGAGCTCGAGGGCCTGGTTGAAGAGCTTGATCATCGGGATCGTCGCTTCGCCGACGCCGACGGTGCCGATCTCCTCGCTCTCGACGAGGGTGATCGAATACGTGGGGCCCAACACTTTGGCGAGGGCCGAAGCACTCATCCAGCCGGAGGTGCCACCGCCGACGATGACGATGGATTCGATGCGGGTGTCGGTCATGGTGGCGCGGATCCTGTGCAGGCACGGCGGCGCCCCCGCGCCGCTCCGTGAGGCGCTAACGTTTAACCGAGCGCGCCGGGCCTGTCCACGTGAATACGGTTCCGGCGCGTGAAGACCCCATCACTGCCCGGAGACCCGGATGCCCCGCGCCCTGCCCGCCCTTGCCCTGCTGCTCGGAATGGCCCTGCCGCTCGATGCCGCGGAGCTGCCCGCCGATGCGCCGCCCCTGCCCTCGGTGGCCACGGGCCGCATCGAGCGTTTGGCCCTAACGGCCGAGGGCCCGGTGGCCGCCCGGCCGATCGACGTCTGGCTGCCGCCGGGCTACCCGGAGGACGCACCCTACGCCGTGGCCGTGATGTTCGACGGGCAGATGCTGTTCGATGCCGGCATCACTTGGAACCGCCAGGAGTGGCGCGTCGACGAGACCGCCAGTGCGTTGCAGGCGGCCGGCCGGACGCGCCCCTTCATCGTCGTCGGGGTGTGGAACCCCGGCCCCGCGCGGCATGCGGAGTATTTCCCCCAACGACCCTTCGAAGCGCTCCCTGTAACGGTGCGCGAGGCGCTTCGCCATGGCGCGAAGCGCGGCGAGGCCCCGCTGTTCAGTACCGACCTCTACAGCGATGCCTTCGTTGCCTGGCTGACCGATCGCGTGCTGCCTGAGGTGGCATCGCGCTACGCCGTCTCGCCCGCGGCCGACGACCGCGTGCTGATCGGCGCCAGCATGGGCGGCCTGATCTCGACCTATGCCCTGTCCGAGCGTCCCGCGGTCTTCGGCGGCTTCGGGGCGATGTCGACGCACTGGCCCGGGATCTTCCCGGACGCGGACAATCCGGTGCCCCCGGCCTTCTTCGCCTACCTGCGCGAGCACCTGCCCGCGCCGGGACGGCACCGCCTCTACTTCGACCACGGTGACGCGACGCTGGACGCGTTCTACCCGCCGCTGCAGGCCGAAGTGGATCGCATCGCGGTCGCGAAAGGATGGGCGTTCCCGGCGTATCGCAGTCTGGCCTTCCCCGGCGCCGATCACTCGGAGAACGCCTGGGCGGCACGCCTGGATGGCGTGTTCACCTTCCTGCTGCCGCCGCGCGCGGACTGAGCTCAGCCGCCGCTTTCGGTGAGTTCGAGGTCCTTCTTCCACAGCTGCACGATGAGGCTGCGGATGTTGCGGTGGCGGTCGGACGGCAGCACCTCGACGATCTTCGAGGCCGTCTCGTCGATATCGCGGCGTTTCGGCGTGGCGTAGAGCTGGCCGCTCGGGTCGATGACGGCGCGAAGCACCGGCTTGCGGGCGTCGTTGGTGCGGCGCACGCAGACACCGATCTCGCCATTCGCCAGCTTCACCACCGTGCCCGGCGGATAGACGCCGAGCTGCTTCACCAGCACCTGCACCAGCCGGGCATCGAACTTGGCTGCGCCGCCCACGAACAGCTCGCGCAGGGCGTCCTTGGCGAGGTAGGCCGGGCGGTCGGCGCGGGGACGCATCATCGCGGTGAAGGCATCGGCGAGCGCGACGATGCGGGCCCCGACGGGAATCTGCGCGCCCGCGAGGCCTTTCGGATAGCCCGAGCCGTCGAGGCGTTCGTGGTGCATCGCCACGGCTTGCATCCAGACCGGGTCGTGGACGCCGATGTGTTCGAGCAGCTCGACGGCGCGCACCGGGTGGTCGGCGACCATCTGCTTGTGGTGGTCGAGCAGATCGCCGGGATGCAGGGCCAGGTCGTCATGGTCTTCCACGACCGCCACGTCGACGGTCAGCGCCGCTGCCGCGAGGCTGGTCTGCACCTCGCGCGGCAGCCCCTCGGCCACCGCCAGCAGCTTGGCCACCGCCGCCGCGTGCAAGGCCCGCTCCGACAGCGTGTGGCTGTGGGCGAGCAGCTGTTGCACGCCAATGAACTGGTCCTGGTCGCGGACGAAGAGGTCGTCGAGCCAGCGGACGACGGATTCGAGGTCGGCCCAGGTGGTGCCGGACGGCGGCCGGACGAGGCTGCGCAGCAGCTTCTCGATCTGCTCGACCAGGAGAGCAAGCCGCCCTTCGGTGGACGACTCGCGATGCAGCTGCTCCTCGAGTCGTTCGAGGTCGGAAAGCTCCTCTTCCTCGACGGTCTGTCGCTGGAAGAAGCCGCGCTCGTTCAATCGATCGAGCACCGCTTCGCTGCCGACCACCTTGCCCTTCTGCAGCAGAACCTGGCCGCTGCGATCGACGATGGCCACCTCGAGGCGGTCACCGATTTTGAGCCCCAGTCCCGAGGCAGCTACGAGCTCCATGCACGTCCCTCCCCGGGGCCACGCACATGCGTAGCCCCCGGGATACGCCTCGACCACGCGACGGTCAAGCGGCCGGCGCGCCCCGGAACGTCACGCCCGGTGATTCCGTGACACCGGCCACTCAACAGGCCGGCAAGGTCGCTCCGTCCGGGCCCTCGAAGCGGCGCTCCCGTGGCGAGGCCTCGGCCCGGCCCTCGACCGTTTCCAGCGCGACGCAAGCCCGGCCGCCGACCGTGCGCAGCGTGGCCCGCTGGCGCAGGAAAGCACCGTCGCGGTAGGCCATCGATTCGCCGTCATCGTCGTAGAGCGTGCCGGTGGCGCGGCCTTGCGAATCGGGGAAGGCACGGAACACGATCGGCTGCGCGGCCATCTCGCCGGTGTGCTGCACGACCGGCTGCATGGCCACCATGCTTCCAGCCCGAACAAAAACCGGCAGGCGCTCGACCGGCGCGTCGACCTTGTGCGTCTTGCCGCCCTCGAAGCGCGCGCCGGTGTGGAAGTCGATCCATTCGCCCTTGGGGAAGTACACGTCGCGCGAGGTTGCGGCCTCGACGAGCACCGGCGCGACGAGCAGGTCGGTACCGACGAGGAACTGGTCGCCGCGGCCGTGGGTTTGCGGGTCCTCCGGGTACTCGAGCATCAGCGGGCGCATCACCGGCAGGCCGGTGCGGCTGGCCTCTTCCACCGCCGTGTACAGGGTCGGCAGCAGCCGGTAGCGCAGCTCGATGGTGCCCTTGTTGATGCGCGTCCACGGCTGGCCGAAGGACCACGGCTCCTGGTCCGGCGTGGCCTGCTCGGTATGGCCGCGGTAGAACGGCGAGAACAGCGCCGCCTGCAGCCAGCGGGTGAACAGTTCGCCGGACGGGTAGCCCGAGAACCCACCGACGTCCGCGCCGATGAAGGGGAAGCCCGAGAGCCCGAAGTTGAGCAGCATCGGGATGGATTGCTGCAGCGATGCCCACTCGGCGCGGTTGTCGCCGGTCCACACCCAGGCGTAGCGCTGGCCGCCGGCAAAGGTGGCGCGGGTCAACACGAAGGGACGCTCATCGGGCTTCAGGGCGGTGAGGCCATCGAACGTCGAGCGCGTCATCTGCATGCCGTAGAGGTTGTGCACTTCGGCATGGTTGGTGGGCTGGCCCTCGTGGTCGAAGCGGACATCGTCGGGCATGGTGTTGGCCGGCGGCACCCACACGGCCGGTTCGTTCATGTCGTTCCAGATGCCCGCGATGCCGACGTCGGTGAACACCCGATGCTGCCGGCCCCACCACTCGCGCGTGGCCGGCCGGGTGAAGTCGGGGAACACGCTGTTGCCGGGCTTGTTGGGCGCGTTGATCGGCCAGACCGGGCCTTCGAACAGCGTGCCGTCCGGATTCTTGACGAAATGGTCGCCAGCCACGCCCTCGTCGAAGATGCGGTAACCCGGCTCTTTCGTCGGATGCGGGTCGAGGATCACGACGGTGCGGAAGCCCTGCTCGCGCAGATCGGCGACAAGTTTGGCCGGGTCGGGAAAGCGCTCGGCGCTCCAAGTGAAGGGCTTGAACTCGTCCTGGTAGTCGATGTCGAGCCACAGGGTGTCGGCGGGCACCCGCTCCTGCCGGAAGGTGTCGGCCAGCCGGCGAACGCGGGCTTCGGGGTAGTAGCTCCAGCGGCTCTGGTGGTAGCCCAGTGCCCAGCGCGGCGGCAGCGGCGCGCGGCCGGTGAGTTGGGCGTAGCGGCGCACGACATCGCGCGGGTGCGGACCGGCGATCACGGTGTAGTCGAGCTCGCCGCCGTCGGCCCCGAAGCTCAAGGTGTTGCGGCGCTCGCGGCCGATGTCGAAGCTGCTGCGGTGCGTGTTGTCGAGGAACACGCCGTGCGCGCGGCCCTCGCGAAGCACGAGGTAGAACGGCACCGAAGCGTAGATCGGATCGGTGGAGTTGTCGTAGCCGTAGGTGTCGCTGTTCCACATCACGTAGTGGTAACCGCCCAGCGCCCAGCCGCGCTTGTTGAACGCGCCGTTCTTCTCGCCGAAGCCGTAAACGTTGTCGGTGTCGCGCAGCTGCTTCCACACCCGCACGGCCGAGCCGTCGTGCGCCATGCCGCGCCCGGCATCATCGGCGTCGATGACGTGGCCGTCGGCGTCCTTGATGGCGAGGCGGAAGGGCGCCGCCTGCACTTCGACGCGCAGCGAAGCGGTGGCGATCACGCTGCCGGACGCGGTGCTCTCGAAGCGGAAGTCCTGCGCGCCGAGGTTCCGGTCGACCACCGTGTCGCTGTGGTCGCGGCCGAACGGCATCGGCGAGAACCGCACGCGGACCACGTCCGGCGACAACACGCTGATGGCGACATGCTCGGTGCGCCCGCTGTCAGCGGCGGCCGTGAACGTCACCGTGTTGCGGTCGCGCTGCACCTGCGGCAGCGACTCCAGATGACGCCACTGGGCCGCGGCCCACGCTGGCAGCAGCGCCATCACGCCCGCCAGGGCCGCGGGGAGCAGTCGGGAAGGTGTCGAGGTCATGGGGTGTCCTTGCGCTCGGTGTCGGTCGGCGCGAGCAGTTGCGCGCGCGTCGGTTGCGGATGGCGGTCGAGGCCGCCGGATTCGATGAAGCGTTCCAGCACGT
>JAIXTZ010000074.1 GCA_027483745.1 Lysobacteraceae bacterium | reverse complement strand
TAGCTCAGCTGGTAGAGCAACCGCCTTGTAAGCGGTAGGTCGTCCGTTCGATTCGGACTGTCGGCACCACCTCCGCCGTAAGCGCCGTCCGGCCGAACGACGACGCACACGAAGGAGTTTTGCATGAGTCGTTTCCCGACGGTCGCGCTGATTGGCGCACCCACCGACATCGGCGCCGGCCATCGCGGTGCCGTGATGGGCCCGGAGGCCCTGCGCGTCGCCGGCATCGCCGAGGCCTTGCGCGAGCGCGGCGTCACCGTCGAAGACCGCGGCAACCTCACCGGCCCGATGAACCCGTGGCTGCCGCCCTTGAACGGCTATCGGCACCTGCCGCAGGTGGTCGAGTGGAACGAGGCGGCGATGCGCGCCGTCGAGGCCGAGCTCGATGCCGGCAACCTGCCCGTGTTGATGGGCGGCGACCACTGCCTCGGCCTCGGCAGCATCACGGCCGTGGCGCGCTGGTGCCGACGCACGGGCAAGAAGCTGCGCGTGATCTGGCTCGATGCCCACGCCGACTTCAACACCTCCGACGTGACGCCCTCTGGCAACATCCACGGCATGCCGGTGGCCTGCCTCTGCGGCCTCGGCCCGAAGGAGCTCACCCAGCTCGGGGGCAGCGCGCCCGCGATCACGCCCGACGTCGTGCGCCAGATCGGCATCCGTTCGGTCGACGCCGGCGAGAAGAAGCTGGTGAAGGAATACGGCCTCGACATCTACGACATGCGCTACATCGACGAGGTCGGCATGAAGCGCGCGATGGACGAGGCACTGGCCGGCATCGACGCCGACACTCACGTGCACGTCAGTTTCGACGTCGATTTCCTCGATCCGGGCATCGCGCCGGGTGTGGGCACCACGGTGCCGGGCGGCCCCAACTATCGCGAGGCGCAGCTGGTGATGGAGATGATCGCCGACACCGGGCGCATGGGCTCCCTCGACATCGTCGAGCTGAACCCGGCCTTCGACGACCACAACAAGACCGCCCTGTTGGCCGTGGATCTGGTTGAAAGCCTGTTCGGCAAATCCACGCTGATGCGCGACTGAACCGGCTTGCCGCGGCCTCGCGCGGGCCGCGCTAGACTCGGGCCCGTTCTGACCACCTTTGGGAGACCGACATGAAGACGATCCGCCTGATGGCCCTCGCCGCCCTCGCCCTGTTCGCCCTGACGGCCTGCAACACCATTGCCGGCATCGGCAAGGACGTGAAGAAGGCCGGCGAAGTCGTCTCGGACACCGCCGAAGACTGCAAGGGCGGCTGCGACGACTGAATTCGACGGTCCTGCTCCCTGCGACGGCCGGGTTTCCCCGGCCGTTGTCGTTTGCGGCGCTCGTTCAAGGATCGGGCACGAAGCCGCCGGGGAAGGCCCGCGGCTCGCGGGCCAGCCACGGCTGCCGTTCGACGCGGATGACGCCTCTGGCCACCAGCGCCTCGTGGCGGTCATAGCGCAGGGCGATGAGTTCATCGGCCTGGGCGCTCGCTCGTTCGAATCGCGTCCGCGCGCTGGGTGACCAGCGCCGCTCACCGTGCGCCGTGCCGAGCGGCGAGGCCGGTGCGGGGGCTCCCGCCGCGGCGTCGGCCACCGCTTCCGCGGCTTGGGCGGATGGCGCGCTTCGCTCGGCCCGTGCGATCGGAGGGGCGGGCATCGGCCACGGTTCCTCGACCCTCGCTTCGCGGAACACCGCCGCGCCGATCACGCCGAGGTCGAAGGGCCGCCCGGTGCGCGCCGCGTAGCTGTCGCCGGCGTGGCTGAAGCGGAAGGCCGCGACCTCCTGCATCGACTTCCGCCAGCCGTCGATCTCCGCACTCGCATAGGGCGCGAGCACGTAGCCGGACTGCGCCGGATCGGCCGATTCGCCGGTCACCACGTTCACGCCGTCGACGCTGAGCACGACCAGCACGCGCGCGTCCGTCATGTTGGTGAGGCGCAAGGTGTAGGGCTGGCCGTCCTCGCCGGCCACCCAGGCTTCGCGGCAATGCCGGTGCTGCGGCAGGACGTCGCCGGTGTCGCGATCGATCACCTCGAGCCGCACCAGACGCGCTGCCTCGGGCGTCGTGGGGCGCGGATGGGCGCAGGCGGTCTGGGTGGCCATCAGCAGCGCGAGGGAGGCGAGGGTGCGGGGCAGGGCAGACATCACGGTTCTCCTTGGGGGTCGGCACCTTGGAACGCGCCGATGCCCCCAGCGGGGTTGACGATGGGGCTATCGCCCCACGGGCCCGGCCCCGCCGCAGGCTAAAATCGCGGCATGACCCCTCCCGTCCGCATCCTCACCGGCATCACCACGTCCGGCACCCCGCACCTCGGCAACTACGCCGGCGCCATCCGTCCCGCGGTGGCCGCCAGCCACCAGCCCGGCACCGAGAGCTTCTACTTCCTCGCCGATTACCACGCGCTGATCAAGGTGCAGGACCCGGCGCGCGTGCAGCGTTCGACGCTGGAGATCGCCGCGACGTGGCTGGCCTGCGGGCTCGATCCGGACCGCGTGTGGTTCTACCGGCAGTCGGACATCCCCGAGATCCCCGAACTCACGTGGTTCCTGACCTGCGTGGCCGGCAAGGGCCTGCTGAACCGCGCGCACGCCTACAAGGCGGCGGTGGATGCGAACACGGCGCAGGGCGAGGACGCCGATGCGGGCGTGACGGCGGGGCTGTACATGTACCCGGTGCTGATGGCCGCCGACATCCTCGCCTTCAAGGCGCACAAGGTGCCGGTGGGCCGCGACCAGATCCAGCACATCGAGATGGCGCGCGACTTCGGCCAGCGCTTCAACCACCTCTACGGCGAGCACCTCGTGCTGCCGGAAGCGGTGATCGAGGAGCAGGTGGCCACGCTGCCCGGCCTCGACGGCCGGAAGATGAGCAAGAGCTACGACAACACCATCCCGCTGTTCGCGCCGCCGGCCCAGCTGAAGAAACTGATCGCCAGCATCGTCACCGATTCGCGCGCGCCCGGCGAAGCGAAGGACCCGGACGCCAGCCACCTGTTCACGCTGTACCGCGCCTTCGCCACCGAGGCCCAAGCGGCGGAGATGCACGCCGCGCTGCTGGGTGGCCTCGCCTGGGGCGAGGCCAAGCAGGCCCTGTTCGAGCGGCTCGACGGCCAGCTCGCGCCGATGCGCGAGCGCTACGAGGCGCTGATGGCGAAGCCTGCCGATATCGAGGCGACGCTGCAGGCCGGCGCGGCGAAAGCGCGAGCGATCGCGACGCCGCTGGTGCGCGAGCTGCGCGCGGCGGTGGGCCTGCGGCCGCTGACCGCAGCGATGGCCGAGGCGCCGAAGGCCAAGGCCGCGAAGGCCGCGCAGCCGAGCTTCAAGCAGTATCGCGAGGCCGATGGCCGCTTCTACTTCAAGCTCGTCCATGCGGACGGCCGCGTTCTGGTGCAGAGCCACGGCCATGCCTCGCCGAAGGACGCCGGGCAGCTTATTGCGCGACTGAAGACCGAAGGCGCGGCCCTGGTGCATGACGTGGCGCACGGGCTGCGCCTTGTCGATGCCGCGGTCGGCCGTCTCGAAGACGGCATCGACCTCGCCGAGGTGCTGGACTCGCTCGCCGCGTTCGCCGAGGACGCGGCGTAAACGCCAGCTCGGGCATGGTGCACGGATGAATCTCCTCGCGGTCCTTCTCCTTGCCCCGTGGTTCGCCGTGCTGGGCTGGATCTATTGGCGCACGGCGCCCCAGCGTTTCGCCTCGGCGCGTGGCTTCGACGTCATCGCGCTGTCCGGCGCGGTGGCGCTGTCGGTGGCCGGCATGGCCCTGGGCCTGCATTACGAGCCCGTTGGCCATCATCCGATCGTGCGCGAGATCGCCGCATCGGTGATCGCCTACAAGGGATTCCTGCTGGTGCTGGTGGCGGCGTGGTTCTGGCGCCGTCGCGCATCGATGGTGAGTGTGGCTCGTCCCTGACGGTGCATCCGTGGCCTCGTGATCGAGTCCACGGCAATCCGCGCCCGTCGGTTGACGCTCGATCCGCTTCAGCGTCGTCAAGGTTTCCTGAACGCCCTGCGCGGCGCGGGAACCTCCTGCCCGCGGCGGCACTCTGTCGTTGCCCCACCGCGGAGGAACGAACGATGCACATCGCCCTGCTCAGCCATCGCGACATCCACGGCACCGACACGCTCGACGCCCTGCAGCGTCGCGCGCAGCGCCATCTCAGCCGCATCGCCCACCTGATCTCGGACCTCGTGGTCTCGCTGGTCGACCTCAATGGCCCGAAGGGCGGCATCGACCGCCAGTGCCAGGTGCAGGCCAAGCTGCACGATGGCCGCCTCGTGGTGGTCAAGGCGCGCAGCGAAGGCTACGGCCCGGCGATCGACGGCGCGCTGCACAAGTTGCTCAAGCGGCTGATCAAGCAGCGCAAGCGCGCGGTCGAGCAACGTCGTACGGCGCTGCCCTTCGGGCGCCTCGCCGCGGCGGTCGGGTAAGCGCGTCCTGCGGCGGGCGCCTCAGCGCGCCCGCTGCAGGTCGTCGATCATCGCCTTGAGGAAACGCGCCGCCTCGCCGCCGGTGGCGGCGCGGTGGTCGAAGGTGAGCGAGAGTGGCATCAGGCGGTGCGTCTCGATGCCGCCCAGCACCGGCACCACGCCGTGGTACAGCCGGCCCGCCGCGACGATGCACACGCAGGGCGGCACCACGACGGGCGTGGCGTACTTGCCGGCGAACTTGCCGAAGTTGCTCAGCATGATCGTGTAGCCGGAAAGTTCGTCGGCCGGCAATGAGCGGTCCTTGAGGCCGTCGCGCAGGCGCGAGATACCGGCGCGCATCGCACTGGCGTCCATCCGGTCGGCGCCGCGCAGGTTGGCGACGAACAGACCGTCGGCGTGGTCGATGGCGATGCCGACATCGACGCGCGAATGCCGGCGCAGCGTGCCTTCCTTGGCGTTGAGCCAGGCGTTCATGGCCGGCTCGGCCGCGCTGGCGACGACCAGCGAACGGATCAGGCGGACGGTGATGTCCTCGCCCGGCGACCATGCGTGCAGGTCGGCATCGTCCATCAGCGTGGTGGGCACCACCTCGGCATGCGCCGCGGCCATGCTGCGCACCATGTTGCGGCGCACGCCGCGGATTGGCGCATCGGTATCGAAACCGGCATCCGCGGCGTTGTCCGGGCGCGTCTCCGTGCGCGCGGGGCTCGCCGGCGGCGCGAGGGCCGTGGTCGGCGGGGAAAGCGCGACGGGTTCCGCGGTGGAGACGGCAGGCGCGCTGCCCAAGCGGGCAGCGCCGCGCTCGGCGGCGCGTTTCACGTCGGCCAAGGTCACCACGCCGTCGGCGCCGCTCGGCGCAATGCGCGCGAGATCGACGCCGAGCTTCTTCGCCAGCGCCCGCACCGCGGGCACGGCCTTGACCCCGCCGACCGCGACGGTGGACTCGCGCCGCACTTCGCTCGACACCTGCATGGCGCCGACGACCGTGCCGGCGTCTTCGCGTTGGGCTGGTGCGGGCGGTGCCGGCGTGGGCGGGGCCAGCGCGGGTGTCGCGTCCTTGAAGCCGCCCCCGAAGGCGGGCGTGACGCCTTCCGGCAGGTCGTTCGACAGGTCCGAGGCGGAGAGCGAAGGCATCGGCGGCATGACCGCCACGGGGCTCGCTGCGGCGGTCGGCGCGGTCGCGTGCCCTGCGCCATGCACATGCCCGGTGTCATGGCCCGCGGCGCGCTGCGGCAGGTTGGGATCGAGTTCGAATTCGGCCAGCCACGCGCCGGTGGTGATGACATCGCCGGCCTTGCCGGCCACGCGCAGCAGGGTGCCGGAGCAGGGCGCCGGCACGTCGACGACGGCCTTCGCCGTCTCCATCGACACCAGCGGATCATCGAGGCGGACGACCTGGCCGACGGCGACATGCCACTCGACGATCTCGGCATCGGGCAGGCCCTCGCCGAGGTCGGGAAGAAGAAAGATCTGGGTGGCGCTCATTGGGGGATTCGACTCGTGCGCGCGTTGGAGGTCGGCTCAGGACACGGCGAGCGTGCGCCTCGCGGCGGCCACGATCTTCTCGACCGAGGGCAGGTACTTCATCTCGAGGCGGAACAGCGGGATCGGCACGTCGTAGCCGGTGACGCGCTCGACCGGCGCGACGAGGTCGTACATCGCG
>JAIXTZ010000119.1 GCA_027483745.1 Lysobacteraceae bacterium | reverse complement strand
TGGGCCAACCTCGCCAGCGCGCTGTTCATCCTGCCCTTCTTCCTGTTCTCGGCCACCGCCGGCCAGTGGGCGGAGAAGTACGAGAAGGCGCGCTCGATCCGCCGCATCAAGCTGCTGGAGATCGTCATCGCCGTGCTCGCGGCGGTCGGTTTCTGGCTCGACTCGTTGCCTTTCCTGCTCGGCGTGCTGTTCCTGCTCGGCGCGCAGAGCACGCTGTTCGGCCCGATCAAGTACGCGATCCTGCCGCAGGCGCTGAAGCCCGAGGAGCTCACCGGCGGCAACGGCCTCGTCGAAACCGGCACCTTCCTCGCCATCTTGGTCGGCACGATCTTCGGCGGCGTGCTGATCAGTGAGTACGAGAACGGCCCGCTGCTGGCCTCGCTCGCCGTCATCGCCATCGCCGTCGCCGGCTACGTCGCCGCGCGCTTTGTGCCCGAGGCGCCGGCCACCGCGCCGGACCTCGTCGTCGACCGCAACCCGCTGCGCGCCACGCTCTCGACGCTGGGCACGCTGAGGGGCCAGCGCGCGGTGCTGAACTCGGTGCTGGGCATCAGCTGGTTCTTCTTCTTCGGCGCGCTGTTCCTCGCCCAGCTGCCGAAGTACGCCATCGACGTGCTCGGCGGCGACGCGACGGTGATCCCGCTGCTGCTGACGCTGTTCTCGCTCGGCATCGGCGTCGGTTCGCTGCTCTGCGAAACGCTGTCGCGCCGCACCGTCGAGATCGGCCTCGTGCCGCTCGGCGCCATCGGCATGACGGTGTTCGGCGTCGACCTCTGGCTGGCGCAGCCGCAGGCCAGCGCACACGCCCTCGAGGTCGCGGCCGGCACCGCCAGCGCGCTCGACTGGCGCGCCTTCCTCGCCGCCGAAGGCAGCGCGCGCATCGCCATCGACCTCGCGCTGATCGGCCTGTTCGGCGGCTTCTTCATCGTGCCGCTGTTCGCGCTGGTGCAGCAGCGGGCGCCGCGCGAACAAC
This sequence comes from Lysobacteraceae bacterium, assembly GCA_027483745.1. Next base: position 2,205 of record JAIXTZ010000119.1, on the reverse strand, counting down.
TCTCGCGCGTGATCGCCGCGAACAACATCCTCAACGCGCTGTTCATCGTCATCGCCGCCGGGCTGGCCATCGTCCTGCTCGGCCCGGTGGGGCTGTCGATCCCGCAGCTCTTCCTCGTCACCGCGGCGCTGAATGCGGTCGTCGCGATCCACATCTTCAGCCTCGTGCCCGAGTTCCTGATGCGCTTCCTGGTGTGGCTGGCCACGCTCGCCATGTACCGCATCGACACCAAGGGCATCGAGGAGAGCATCCCCGACGAAGGTCCGGCGCTGGTGGTGTGCAACCACGTCGGCTACATGGACGCGCTGCTGCTCGCCGGCGCCATCCCGCGCCCGGTGAAGTTCGTCATGTACTACAAGATCTTCCGCATCCCGGTCATGAACTGGGTGTTCCGCGCCGCGGGCGCGATCCCGATCGCCGGCAGCAAGGAAGACCCGGAACTGATGCAGCGCGCCTTCGACCGCATCGACGCGGCGCTGGCGAACGGCGAGATCGTCGGTATCTTCCCGGAGGGCGGGCTGACGAAGGATGGCGAGATCGCGCCCTTCCGCCCCGGCGTCGAGAAGATCCTCGCCCGCCGCGCGGTGCCGGTGGTGCCGATGGCGCTGAAGAACCTCTGGGGCAGCCTGTTCAGCCGCCGCGACTCCGCTCTGGGCCGCATGCGCCTCCCGCGCCGCTTCCGCGCGGCGATCGGCATCGAAGCCACCACGGCCGTGCCGGGCGAGACCGCCACCGCGGCGCTGCTCGAGGAGAAAGTGCGCGCGCTGCGGGGTGACGCGGCATAGCGGAAGAGCTCGCTGTCACGCCTGCCTCGCGGGAGCTGCAGGCCGCTCTCCGCGGACTCGGGGCTGTCCTGCCCCGAGCCGCGCGCTCGCCATCCATGGCTCGCTTGTCGCTGGCCCGCCGCCCCGCGGGCGCGGCGCTCCACGATGTTCCGACACCGATGGAGGATGCGCGAGGCGCGTGCCTTGGCGAAGGCCGCCAGCGAGGCGACTAAGGAGCCACGGCGCGATCTCCAGGCGCAGCCCGAAGGGTGGCGCAGGATGCGCCATCGATCCGAGGGGCAGGGACGCCCCCTTCGGATCGACCGCCGGGAACTTCGCGACCAAGGTGACGGGGCGGGCCAGCCTCGTTGGCGGCCTTCGCCACGGCGTCTACCCGCCGCCGCTACCCGACAAACCCCGCGACGACGAACAGCGCCAGCACGCCCAGCCAGATCACCAGGATGCGCCACACCAGGCTCATCGCATCGCGCAGTTCCAGCAGCGCGGGGGCCTGCGCCGGGCCATCGGCCGCGTAGGCCTCTTCCTCGGCGAGTTCGACCGCCACGCTCACGCGCGCGGCGGCTTCCAGGTGCCCAAGGCCGAGGCGCACGCCGTCGGCATGCCAGCGACGCCAGGCGCCAATCACCGCGTCGAAATCCGCGGCGAGCGCGAGCGTCAGGGTCATCAGCTGTGCCACCGGCCAGTCGAGCACGCCGAGCAGAACAGTCGCGGTGCTGCGCTGCGCTTCCGGCAGGCGCTGCTGCGCCGCGCCTTGTGCGGAAAGCGCCACCAGCCGGTAACCGACCGCGCCGACCGGCCCGAGCACGAGGAACCAGAACAGCGGCCCGAACCAGCGCCACAGCGCGCAGCGGAACACCGCTTCCACCAGCGGGCCGCCCTCGATGACGGCATCGTCGCGCTGCGGAAACAGCGGCTTGGCCGCCTCGCGCCGGGCCTCCGCGCCGTCGGCTTCGATGACCGCTTCGACATCGAGGTCGAGATCGCGCGGGCCCCAGGCGTAGAACACCGCCGCGATGCCCAGCAGCAGGCTCGGCAGGCCGTAGGCCCAGCCCGAGAGCCACCACTGCAGCGCGGCGAGCAGGACCAGCGGCAGGCCGAGGCCGAACCACAGCGCGGCGCGACGCAGGCTGCCGCCCTCGGCGCCCAGCACGCCCAGCCACGCGACGAAGCCATCGTGGTGGCGAAGCGCGGCCAGCGGCTTGGCGAAATGGCCGAGCAGCAGGGCGGCGATGACGGCGACGAGGGTGATGGACATCCGGTCTGGAGGCGACGGCGCGTGCGGTAGGGAAGTCTAGCGCGGGGGCGCGAAGGGCTCGTGCGGTGGCCTCAGGCGCTGCCGTGGGCCCAGGCTTCGATCAGGGCGCGGGCGATCGAAAGGCGCGGCGCGAAGGCCAGCGGCGGCGGCTCGGCGCCGCGCGGC
>JAIXTZ010000206.1 GCA_027483745.1 Lysobacteraceae bacterium | reverse complement strand
TCGACTACGCGTACTACCTGCGCGCCCTGAACGGCTTTGATCGCGACAGCTTCTTCCTGCAGCGCATCGCCCGTGCCGACATGTCGGCCCGCGACCTCACCCGCGTGCAGGCCAGCTTCGAGGCCTTCGCCGAGCTGCTGCGCCGCTACCCGAGCAGCCGCTACGCCGCCGACTCGCGGCAGCGCATGGTTTACCTGAAGAATTTCCTGGCCCGCCATGAGGCGACCACCGGCCTGTACTACCACCGTCGCGGCGCCTACGTTTCAGCGATCAACCGCGCGAAATACCTGCTCGAAACCTACCCCCAGAGCGAGTTCGAGGCCGACGGCATCGCGCTGCTCGCGTCCAGCCACGCTGCGCTCGGCCAGGACGACCTCGCCGCCGACGCCCGCCGCGTGCTCGAGAAGAACTACCCCGAGCACCCCTACCTGCGCGGCGATTGGCCGGAACGCGGTGGCCTCTGGGGCCAGCTGAATCCGTTCGGCGCCGGGCGCTGACGACGGGAGCGGCGAAGCCGCGATCAAGGTGTTGTGCGAGGCCGCCCGCTGGGCGGCTTCGTCGTTGAGGCTTGGGGTTTCCTGCAGACGTCGCGCGGACGTTCCAGCGACACTAGGCGCCCCCCCTAACGATGGACCCTCGCGATGAACGCACTCCCCCCACGCCTCGCCCGCATCCTCATCTTCACGGCAATCCTCGCCGTCGCCAACGGCGTTCAGGCCGGCGCCCTCGAGGACGAGAACCTTCTGCAGGGGCTTCCTGACGGCTTCACCGTCGGGCACAGCACGCAACGGGCGGGCCTGACCATGGTCGAGTATGTGCCCGCTGCCGAATCCGTCGAGAACTGGAGCCAGATGGTCACCACGCAGATCTTCCACGGCAACCCGAAGAGCCTCCCGGACTTCTTCGGCACGCTGCAGCAGTCGTGGTCAGGGGCGTGCGAGGGTGCGGTGGTCACGCCCATCCGCGACGGCGAGGAGAACGGCTACGCCTTCGCGCTGTGGATGTTCAGCTGTCCGTTCAATGCCGCAACCGGAAAACCGGAAATGACCTGGATGAAGGGCATTCGAGGCAACGACGCGCTTTACGTTGTGCAATGGGCGTTCCGAACCGAACCGTCCGAGGACGACGTGCGGCGCTCGATTGGCTACCTGAGGGGCGTGATGGTGTGCGATACGCGCATCGAGCGATCGCCATGCCCTAGTCTGGCGCCCGAAGCGGCGGAAACCGGGCTCGCAGACTGATCTATCGCGCCGCGCCCGCGGGCGCGGCGCACCGATGCCGCCGCAAGAGCTGCAGAAACAAGGCGTCGCTACCCTCAGCGCCGCCAGGCGTTGGTGATCGGATAACGGCGCTCGCGGCCGAAGGCCCGGCGCGAGAGTTTCGGCCCCGGCGCGGCCTGCCGGCGCTTCCACTCGCTGATGCGCACCAGGCGCAGCACCTGATCGACCGATTCCATCGGGAAACCGCGCGCCAACAGCGCGTCACGGCCTTCCCGGCCTTCGATGTGCGCTTCGAGGATGGCGTCGAGCAAGGCGTACGGCGGCAGCGAATCCTGGTCGGTCTGGTTCTCTCGCAGCTCGGCCGAGGGCGGCCGGGTGATCACCGCCTCGGGGATGGCCGGCGGCGCGCCGGCGGGCTGCCGCGCGTTGCGCCAGCGCGCCAACGCGAAGACCTCCATCTTGTAGAGGTCCTTGATCGGCGCGTAGCCGCCGCACATGTCGCCATAGATCGTCGCGTAACCCACCGCGTATTCGCTCTTGTTCCCGGTGGTCAGCAGCAAGCCGCCTTTCTTGTTGGCCAAGGCCATCATTAGGGCGCCGCGGCAGCGCGACTGCAGGTTCTCTTCCGTCACGTCCGGCGCGAGGCCCTCGAACAGCGGGCCCAGCGCCTTCAGGAAGCCCTCGAACGGCGCTTCGATCGCGACGGTCTCCAAGCGCACGCCGAGCGCCGCCGCCTGCTCGGCCGCGAGATCGTTCGAGAGATCGGAGGTGTAGCGCGAGGGCAAGCGCACCGCGGTGACGTTCGCCGCCCCCAACGCATCCACCGCCATCGCCAGCACCAGGCCGGAGTCGATACCGCCCGACAGCCCGAGCCACACCGAGCCGAAGCCGTTCTTGCCGCAGTAGTCGCGCAAGCCGCGCACGGCGGCGCGATACGCGAGCGATTCGCGCGACTCGTCGTCTTCCACCGGCCAATGGACCGGCGTGAAGCGGCCGCTGGCCGCATCAAAATCGGTGACCAGCCACTGGTCCTCGAAGGCGCGCGCCGCGGGGTGCAGGCGGCCGTCGGCATCGGCCAGCACCGACGCGCCGTCGAACACGATCTCGTCCTGCCCGCCGACCAGATTCAAGTACGCGATCGCGGTGCGCACCTCGCCCGTGCGCATCCCCAGCAGCGCGTCGCGGTCGGCGAGCTTGTCGCGCTCGAAGGGCGAGGCGTTCGGCACCACCACCAGCCGCGCACCGGCAGCCACCGTGGCCGCGATCGGCTCGGGGTGCCAAAGGTCCTCGCAGACGATCAGGCCCACCGGCACGCCGGCCACCTCGACCACGCAGTCCTCGTGGCCCGGCGCGAAGTGCCGGCGCTCGTCGAACACGGCGTAGTTCGGCAGCTTGCGCTTGCGGTAGGTGGCCTCGACCCGCCCGTCGCGCAGCACGCTGGCCGCGTTGAACACCACGCCGCCCACGGCCTCGGGCCAACCGACGATGGCGGTGATGCCACCGGTGCAAGCAGCGGCCACACGCTGCAGCTGCGCGGCGCACTCGGCCAGGAAGCCGGGACGCTCGACCAGGTCCTCCGGCGGGTAGCCGGAGAGGGTCAGTTCCGGGAACACGACGAGGTCGGCGCGATGCACGTCGCGCGCTTCGGCGATCCACGCGATCACGCGGTCGGCGTTGGCGGCGACGGCGCCGACGGGGCAATCGAACTGGGCGAGGGCGAGGCGCAGTGTCATCGAAGGTCAGGATCCACCGGGGGCGATAGTGTCGCGCGTCGCCGCGGTGGAAGTCGCGTGCACTGGGCCTGCAAACACGAAGGCCGCCCCTGCGGGCGGCCTCCGGTGCCTCACGAACCCCGGCGCTTCCGCGCCGCGGCCCTTACTTCTTGACCAGCTTGGCGATGGCCGCACCGAGGTCGCCGGGCGACTTCACGGTGACGACGCCGGCCTTCTCGAGCGCGGCGAACTTGCCTTCGGCCGTGCCCTGGCCGCCCGAGGCGATGGCGCCGGCATGGCCCATGCGCTTGCCCGGAGGGGCCGACGAGCCGGCGATGAAGCCGACGACCGGCTTGGTCACGTACTCGCTGATGAACTCGGCCGCTTCTTCCTCGGCGGAACCGCCGATCTCGCCGACCATGATGATGCCTTCGGTCTGCGGGTCGTCCTGGAACAGCTGCAGGGCGTCGATGAAGTTGGTGCCGTTGATCGGGTCGCCGCCGATGCCGATGCAGGTCGACTGGCCGAGGCCGGCGTCGGTGGTCTGCTTCACGGCTTCATA
>JAIXTZ010000343.1 GCA_027483745.1 Lysobacteraceae bacterium | reverse complement strand
CAGGCGCCGAACGTGTTCCGCATGAAGCTGCTCGGCGCCACCGTGGTGCCCGTGGAGAGCGGCAGCAAGACCCTGAAGGACGCGCTGAACGAAGCGCTGCGCGACTGGGTCACCAACGTGCACGACACCTTCTACATCATCGGCACCGTGGCCGGCCCACACCCGTACCCGACGCTGGTGCGCGATTTCAACGCCGTGGTGGGCAAGGAATCGCGCGCGCAGATGCTGGCCGAGTACGGCGCATTGCCGGATGCCGTCGTGGCCTGCGTCGGCGGCGGCAGCAATGCCATCGGCATGTTCCACGCCTTCCTCAACGACCGCGAAGTCGCGCTCATCGGCGCCGAAGCCGCGGGCGACGGTGTCGCCACGGGCCGCCATGCCGCCTCGCTGGTGGCCGGCCGCCCGGGCGTGCTGCACGGCAACCGCACCTACCTGATCTGCGACGACGACGGCCAGATCACCGAGACGCACTCGATCTCGGCCGGCCTCGACTATCCGGGGGTCGGCCCCGAGCACGCCTTCCTGAAGGACACCGGCCGCGCGCAGTACGTCGGTGTCACCGACGACGAGTGCATGGAGGCCTTCCACCTGCTGGCGCGCACAGAGGGCATCCTCGCCGCGCTCGAAAGCAGCCACGCCATCGCGCAGGCCATGAAGCTCGCGAAGACCATGCGCAAGGACCAGCGCGTTCTGGTGAACCTGTCCGGCCGTGGTGACAAGGACATCTTCACCATCGCCAAGCGCGAAGGGATCTCGCTGTGAGCGCCGTGAACCGCATCGACGCGCGCCTCGCCGCGCTCCAGGCCGCAGGCCGCAAGGCCCTCGTGCCCTTCGTCACCGCCGGTGATCCGTCCCGCGAATCGACCGTGCCGGTGATGCACGCCTTGGTCGAGGGCGGCGCCGACCTGATCGAACTCGGCGTGCCGTTCTCCGACCCGATGGCCGACGGCCCGGTCATCCAGAAGAGCTCCGAGCGCGCCATCGAACGCAAGGTCGGTCTCACCTTCGTGCTGGAGGCCGTGCGCCAGTTCCGTGCGGCGGATGCAACCACGCCGGTCGTGCTGATGGGTTACCTGAACCCGATCGAGATGCGTGGCCTCGAGCGCTTTGCCGACGAAGCCGCCGCGGCCGGCGTGGACGGCGTGCTGCTGGTCGACCTGCCGCCCGAGGAGGCCGACCCGGTGCGCGAGGTGTTCACCGCCCGCGGCCTGCACCTGATCGCCCTGGTCGCCCCGACCACCACCGAAGCCCGCCTGGGGCCGCTGCGCACCCACGCGCAGGGCTACCTGTACTACGTCAGCTTCGCGGGCGTCACCGGCGCCAGCAAGCTCGACACCGGCGACGTCGCCGCCAAGGCGGCTGTGGTGCGCGCGCACAGCCCGGTGCCGGTGCTGATCGGTTTCGGCATCAAGGACGCCGCCTCCGCCAAGGCCCTTGCGGCCCACGGCGACGGCGTCATCGTCGGCAGCGCGCTGGTCCAGGCGCTGGCGGACGCTGCCGACCCGGTGGCGACGGCCCGCGCCTTCCTGCAGCCGATCCGCGCCGGCCTCGACGCCTGATCGGGCGCCGGCGGGGGCGTTCCGGCCCCCCGCCGGCCTTCCGCTACACTTTGCGGCCCTGACCACACCCGGGCCCTCCATGAGCTGGTTGAACAAGCTGAAACTCGGCGGCATCCGCACGCAAGGCGGCAACAAGCGCGGCGTGCCGGAAGGCCTGTGGGAGAAGTGCGACAACTGCGGCGCCGCCCTCTATGCGCCGGAAGTCGACCAGCACCTCCACGTCTGCCCGAAGTGCGACCACCACATGCCGATCGGTGCGCGTGAGCGCATCGCCGCCTTCCTCGACGCCGACAGCTTCGTGGAGATCGGTGCCCATCTCGAGCCGGTCGACGCGCTGAAGTTCCGCGACCAGAAGAAGTACGCCGATCGCATCAAGGCCACCCAGAAGGCCACCGGCGAGAAAGACGCGCTGATCGCCGGCGCGGGCCGCCTGATGGGCATGCCGGTGTGCGTGGCGGCCTTCGAATTCCGCTTCATGGGCGGTTCGATGGGCTCGGTGGTCGGCGAGCGTTTCGCCCTCGCCGCCGAGCGTGCGCTGGCCGATCGAAGCGCCCTCGTGTGCTTCTCCGCCACCGGCGGCGCGCGCATGCAGGAAGGCCTGTTTTCGCTGATGCAGATGGCCAAGACCTCGGCGGCCATCGCCCGCATGCGCAAGGCTGGCGTGCCCTACATCTCGGTGTTGACGCACCCGACCACCGGCGGCGTCTCGGCGTCGCTGGGCATGCTGGGTGACATCAACGTCGCCGAGCCGAAGGCGCTGATCGGCTTCGCCGGCCCGCGCGTGATCGAGCAGACGGTCCGCGAGCGCCTGCCGGAAGGCTTCCAGCGCAGCGAATTCCTCGTCGAGCACGGCGCTGTCGACCTGATCGTCGACCGCCGCGAAATGCGCCAGCGCCTCGCCTCGCTGATCGCCCTTCTGGGCCGTCGCCCGGCGCCGGTCGAGGCGGCCTGAGATGGGCGCCCGCAAGTACTTCGGCACGGATGGCATCCGCGGCCGGGTGGGCGAGGGCGCCATCTCGGCGGACTTCGTGCTGCGCCTGGGCAACGCCTACGGCCACGCGCTGCGCGCGGCGCGTGGCGAGGGCGACTGGCGCAAGCCGCTGGTCGTCATCGGCAAGGACACGCGCATCTCGAACTACATGTTCGAGGCGGCGCTGGAGGCCGGCCTCGTGGCCGCCGGCGTCGACGTCCAGCTGATGGGCCCGATGCCCACGCCGGCCGTCTCGCACCTGACGCGCTCGTTGGGCGCCGACGGCGGCATCGTCATCAGCGCCTCGCACAACCCGCACTACGACAACGGCATCAAGTTCTTCTCGGCCGAAGGCGAGAAGCTCGATGACGCCACCGAGCTGGCCATCGAGGCCGCGCTCGAGCATCCCTTCAGCACCGTGCCCTCGGACAAGCTCGGCAAGGCCGTGCGCACCCGCGATGCGGTCGCGCGCTACGTCGAGGCCTGCAAGGGCTCGGTGCCGCGCCGCTTCAACCTGGGCGGCATGCGGATCGTGGTGGATTGCGCCCATGGTGCGACGTACCAGCTCGGCCCGCTGGTGTTCCGCGAACTCGGCGCCCGCGTCGACGCCATCGGCATCGATCCGAACGGCCTGAATATCAACGACGGGGTCGGTTCGACCCATCCGGAATTCCTCGCCGCCCGCGTGCGCGAGACCGGTGCCGAGCTCGGCATCGCCTTCGACGGCGACGGCGACCGCGTGCTGTTCGTCGACAGCGATGGCATCGTGCGCGACGGCGACGACCTGCTGTGGATCCTCGCCGACGACTGGCAGCAGAGCGGCCGCCTCCGTGGCCCGGTGGTCGGCACGCTGATGACGAATTACGGCCTCGAGCGCGCGTTCGCCGAGCGCGGCATCGGCTTCTTGCGCACCAAGGTCGGCGACCGCTACGTGCACCAGGCCCTGATCGAGAACGACGCTGTCCTCGGCGGCGAGACCTCGGGCCACCTGCTGTGCCTCGACCGCGTGAGCTCCGGCGACGGCATCGTCAGTGCGCTGCAGGTCCTCGAGGTCCTGCGCCGCCGTGGCGTGAGCTTGAAGCAGGCGCTGGCGGGCATGACGAAGGTGCCTCAGAAGACCGTCAACGTGAAGGTTGCGGCGGGCGTGAAGCCGGCCGAGGCCGACAGCGTCAAGGCCGCGCTCGCCGACGCCCAAGCGGCCGTGCAGGGCCGGGGCCGCGCCTTCCTGCGCCCCTCCGGCACCGAGCCGGTCGTCCGCGTCACCGTCGAGGCCGACGATGCGGGCCTGATGCAGCGCGTGCTCGACGGTCTATCCGCCGCGGTGAAAGCCGCTGCTTGACCCGTGTCATCCCGGCCGTTTCGCGCCGGCCCCACGATTTCCGCCCCGAACTCTTCGACGATCCCCGACCATGGCCATCCCCACCCTCGACATCCGCCGCTTCACCGAGCCGTCCAGCCACGGCGACCGCGAGGCCTTCGTCGCCGAGCTCGGCGCCGCCTACCGCGAGTGGGGCTTCTGCGGCATCCGCGGCCACGGCATCCCGCAGGCGCAGATCGACCGCGCCTACGACGTCTTCCAGCGCTTCTTCGCGCTGCCCGAAGACGCCAAGAAGGCGTACCACGTTGCCGGTGGCGGTGGCGCGCGCGGCTACACGCCGTTCGGCATCGAAACCGCGAAGGGTGCGAAGCATTTCGATCTCAAAGAGTTCTGGCACGTCGGCCGAGAGATTCCGCGCGATTCGAAGCACGCCGAGGTGATGCCGGCGAACCTGTGGCCCAGCGAGATCCCCGAGTTCAAGGACGTGGCCTACGGCCTCTTCACCACCCTCGACCAGCTCGGCTCGCGCGTGCTGTCGGCCCTCGCGCTGCACATCGGGCTGCCGGAGCACTTCTTCGCCGACAAGACCAACGTTGGCAACAGCATCCTTCGCCCGATCCACTACCCGCCGATCACCGCCGATGACATCCCGAACGTCCGCGCCGGGGCGCACGAGGACATCAACCTGATCACCCTGCTGGTCGGCGCCAGCGCCGCAGGCCTCGAGGTGCTGTCGAAAAAGGGCGAGTGGGTGCCCTTCACCTCGGACGCCGACACTATCGTCGTGAACATCGGCGACATGCTCCAGCGCCTGACCAATCACGTGTACCCGTCGACGACTCACCGCGTGGTCAATCCGCCGGGCGATGCCGCGCGCCAGCCACGCTATTCGACGCCGTTCTTCCTGCATCCGAACCCGGATTTCCTGATCGAGACGCTGCCGGGCTGCATCACCGCGGACAACCCGAATCGCTATCCCGAGCCGATCACCGCGCACGGCTACCTGATGGAGCGCCTGCGCGAGATCAAGCTGGCCTAATCGCCTCTTTCGTGCTGCCCACGAAGCCCCGCCTTGCGGGGCTTCGTCGTTTCCGGATGGGCTCAGCCTTCGTCGCGGAAATCCTTGGCCTTCGATGCGATGAGCGCTCCGGCGAGCCGGTCGGGAAGGTACTTCGACAGGGCAGCGATCAGGCGGTTGATGCGGCCGGTCACAAGGCGCGTCCGTCCCGATTCCACGGCGTCCACGCCAAGACGCGCCACGGTCGCCGCGTCGAGCCAGATGCCTTTCGGCAGTTTCGACACCGTGGTGCGCATGCCATTCACGTCGTGGAACTCGGTGTAGGTCATCCCGGGGCAGAGCGCGGTCACGTTCACGCCCTTCGGCCCGACTTCCTTCGCCAGCGTCTCGCTGAAGCGGATCACGAAGGCCTTGGTCGGGCCGTACAGCGTGTGCCCGGCCGTCGGTGGCACGAGGCCGGCCAGCGAAGCGACATTGAGGATGCGGCCGTGGCCCTCGGCTTCCATCGCCGGGAGGAACCGGTGGGACAGCTCGCAGACGGCGACCAGCAGCACCTGCAGCGACGCCTGGTGGGTCATCCAGTCCTTGGCGAGGTAGCGCCCCGGTACGCCGAAGCCGGCGTTGTTCACCAGCGTGTCGACGCGCAGCCCGCGCGCCTCGCATTCGGCCACGAGCCGGGCCGGTGCGGCCGGGTCGGCGAGATCGGCCGCGATCACCTCCACCTGCACTCGTGGCCGCAGTTCGGTGGCCAGGGCCTCCAGCCGCCCCGCGCGCCGCGCCACGAGCACGAGCGGTTTGCCGCGCCGTGCGTACTCCCGGGCGATCTCCGCACCAATGCCGCTGGAGGCGCCGGTGACGAGGGCGAAACGGTCGGTGCGCAGCACGGCGGGCATGTCGGGAATCCATCGGAGCCCGGATGGGCGGCCTGCTATCCTTCCGCGCCTCGCAACCTCGGAGCAAGCCCGCATGCGTCCCCGCATCGTCGCCGGCAACTGGAAGCTCAACGGCACGCGCGCCTCGTCGAAGGCCCTGCTGCAGGCCATCGCCGACGCATCGCGGCCGGCGGGCGTGCAGTGCCTCGTGATGCCGCCGATCGCCTACCTCGCCGAGTCCGTGGCGGCTTTCGCGGGCCGCGGCATCGGTTTCGGCGCGCAGGACCTCGATGTCCATGAGGCCGGCGCGTTCACCGGAGAGACCTCGGGCGCCATGCTGAAGGACGTCGGTGCGACCCACGTGCTGGTCGGTCATTCCGAGCGCCGCCAGTTCCACGAAGAGTCCAGCGATCTTGTCGCCGAGAAGCTCCTCGCTGCACGTCGGGCGGGTCTGGTCCCGGTCCTGTGCGTTGGCGAGAGCCTGCACCAGCGGGAAGCCGGGCAGACCGAGTGGGCGCTGTCGGGGCAGGTGGCCGCCGTGCTGAAGCGGGGCGGCATCGAGGCCTTCCGCGGTGCCGTGCTGGCCTACGAGCCGGTCTGGGCAATCGGTACCGGTCGCACCGCCACGCCGGAGCAGGCGCAGGAGGCGCATGCGTTCCTGCGTAGCGAACTCCGTGCGCACGATGCTACAATCGCCGACTCGCTCCCGATCCTTTACGGCGGCAGCGTGAAGGCCGCCAACGCCGCCGAGCTGTTCTCGCAGCCCGACGTCGATGGGGGACTGATCGGCGGAGCATCGCTGGTCGCCAACGACTTCCTCGCCAT
>JAIXTZ010000025.1 GCA_027483745.1 Lysobacteraceae bacterium | reverse complement strand
TGGAGGCGCTGGGCAATCCGGTGGCGCTGCCGATGACGATCGAAGCGCATCGATCGGCGCGGACGAGCGCCCATCGTGGCGCGCGCGGTCCGCGGGTGCTGTTCATCCACGGCCTGTGCATGAACGACCGGCATTGGCAGGCGCCGACCGGCCGCGGCGAGGATTTCGGCGATCGCCTCGCTCGCGAGGCCGGATACCGGCCGCTCTATCTTCGATACAACACGGGGCTCGCGATCGCCGAGAACGGCCGACGTTTGGCGGCCTTGCTGGAAGCGCGCCATCGGGGACGCCATGCGTGGCGGGACCCGCTCCATGTCGTGGCACATAGCCTTGGCGGCCTCGTGTTGCGAAGCGCGATCGCCGACGGCGTCGCCAATGGGCATGTCTGGACGGAACGTGTGGGCCAGGTGATCAGTCTGGGGACGCCACACGAGGGCGCGCCGTTGGAACGACTCGGCAAGGGCGTCGAGGCCGCGCTGCGATTCAGCCGTTTCTCGTCGCCCTGGTCGGCGCTGGCCGCGGTACGAAGCGTCGCCATCCAGCAGCTCGGCGAGGCACAGGTGCCGGCATGGTCGCAGACGCCGGCATCGCTGCGTTGGCATGCCGTGGCGGGTGTCTTGGGTTCTTCGGGTGCCGGGCGTCTTTCGAGATACGTCGGCGATGGATTGGTGCCGGTGTCGAGCGCCTTGGGGCAGCAATCAGGAGAGGCGCGGCTGGAGTTTGGACAGCGAACGGTGCTGACCGGCGTCGGGCATTTGGCCCTGGTCCGGCATCCGTCAGTGGCGGAGCTGCTGATTCGATCTATTACATAATATTCAGGGTGCGCGAATTACACGAACTAGAAGCCGTGGTGGCGTGCACGGGGCTAGTCATCAACGACGCCACCACCGCCAACCCCGCCAGTGACAGCGCCGAGACTTTTCGCGCCATTCGATGCAGCGTCCGCGCCGCGCCGGCGTTCGCCGTCTGCGCTTCAGCCATCGCTTCGAACATCAGCGACGCGATTTCTTGATCCGAGTGTCCTAGGTCTCGTGCCATTCGCTCGAGCACGTCCGCGCTCGCATTCTTGCCGTCGCGCCAGAACGTCACTGCCGTGTGACTCACTCCAAGCGCAAGCGCAGCCTGTCGAAGACTCTCCGTAGGACGCGCTGCGCGCCAGCGCTCAAACAAGTCCCAAGAAACCGACATGGTTAGACCCTCTTGCAACGTGGTTAGGGGTCCTTTATAACGTCTCCCGTGGTTAGTGATGCTAACCACCCCGGGGCTAGGCCCCTCGGCGTCTACCCCTAGCCGCCGAGGGTGCCCGGGCTTCCCGCCCTAGACGGAGTGACCTATGCGCCCGCACCGCGCCGCCGCCACGGTGGCATTTCTTCTCGTTCTGCTTGGTGTCGCCATGCTCGCCGCGCCCTTTTACGAGGCGCTGGCCGTAGTGCATGAGCTCGAGACCCGTTGCGCCCTCGATCCCTATTGCCGTGCCTCCCTCGCTCCCGAGGTGTCGCTTTGAGCCGCTGGCCAGCCGCCGAAGTGATCCCCCCCCATGGGGATGGGGAGGGGATCGCGGGGCAGGGGGGCGGCCCGTGTAGTAACACGGGACGAACCGACCGTAGGGAGGTTCGTCACGCCCCCCGAATGTCCTCGGACGGCTTGGCGCTCTCTGGCGCTCTCGTGGACTGGCTGAGCTTCACCGTCAAGCCCGAGGGCGCTGACCTCGAACTCCTGACCCAAGACCCCACCGCTTACGCCCGCGAGCTCTGTTGGCGCATCTTCGGTGTCTCCGCGCTGTACGTCGAGGAAGCCGAGAAGCGCGGCAAGAACGGCTATACCCACACTTGCAAGCTCGCCGCCGCTTCGACTTCGGCCGGCTTCGTCGCATTCGGCGGCAATCGCGGCACGGTCAACGTGCAGCTCTCCGGCGTCGGCTGCTCGGCTGTCGCGTGCTGGTACAACGCGGCTTGGGAACTCCAGCGCCTGGGCGCGAAGCTGACACGCGTCGACCTTGCTTTCGATGACTACAAGGGCGAGCACATCGACCTTGATCGCTGGGAAGCGATGGCTCGCGCCGGCGAGATTCAGGCATCCGCAGGCCAAACCCCCAAGTGGCGCGTCCACTACGGCAGCGATTCGCGTTCCCTGTACGTCGGACGCAAGGGCAACAAAGAACTCTGCGTTTACGAGAAGGGCAAGGAGCAGGGCGACAGCGATTCGCCTTGGCTTCGCGCAGAGCTTCGCGTCTGGTCTAAGGAACGCGAGATTCCGTACGCCGTCCTTACGCAAACCCTTAGCTTCATTCGCGGCGCATACAACGTCCTGCGCGAGCTACCCGGCGACGTGTGCGAACGCATCAAGACCACGGCGCGCAAGGTCGCTGCAAACGCTGTTGCGTGCCTCTCGTGGCTCCGCGCAGCAGTCGGCCCGAGCATCGACACGCTCACGCAAGCCCTCGGCGCTGAGCGCGTCGCGCAACTCCTCAACGACGACATTCGCCGGCCTACGGTCCCCCGGCGATTCAAGGGCATTCCTCGGGACCAACTGAACCAGCACCTACAGGGCGCTCTATGTCCATTTTGACCTGTGCTATCCGCCTCGCGCTTGCAGCGCTCAACCAGTAAGGAAAAACCATGAAAGACCTGATTCTTCGCTGCGAAGTCAGCAATGACCCCATCAACGTTCGTACGTTCAAGACCAAGACCGGTCAGGACATGGAACTCCGCGAACAGACGATCTACGTGTTTAACGGCCATGCCTATCCCACCCGCATGCGCATCACGCTCGGCCGCGATCAGCAGCCGTACAAGCCCGGCCAGTACGCCATCGCCCCGCGTTCCGTTGTTGCCGACCAGTACGGCGGGCCGTCCTTCGGTCGATCCATCGATCTCGTTCCGCTCGATGCCGCTGCACTGAAGGCGGCGTAACCCATGAAGGTCCTGACCTGCGCTCAATGGAACGCGGAAACGCAAACCTGCGACGTGCAGGTCTGGGCCGAACCCATGCCTTTGGGGCTTCCTCCGCTTACCCCTCAGGAAGGCGCAACTCTCGGCGCGGCGGTCCTCGTCATGTTCGCGATTGCGTGGCTGCTCAAGTGGATTCGCAAGTACCTCTCATCTCTCTAGGAGCCAACCATGTTCATCTCGATCCGCAACAAGTTCGGCGCGGCCAAGGCCGCTACCACCGCTGCTCTCGTCGCCGCGAGCGTCGTCACCAACAACGCGATGGCCCAGGCCGCCGGTGGTGGTTTCGACCTCACCAGCGCGCAGGCCGAGATCCTCGGCTACGTCGGCAGCACCGTGGCGTTCATCCTTGCCATTGGTATCGCCGTGCTCGGCTTGGTGATGGTCGCCAAGGCCGTCAAGTGGGCGCGCAAGGCGGGCTAATCGCTCGCTGAAAGCAGCCGCGTCCTAGCGCGGCCTTTTTCACTCAGGAGGCTACGGTGATCGGATGGTTCGTGTTCTTTCTCATGTGCTGCGCGGGCTGGTTGTTCTTCTCGGACTAACTAGCTATTCCCTCGCAACAACCCCTATTCAGGGTTGTCGCCTCGTGAACAATGCTTACGTCTGCGACGACCAAGGCCTCGCATACAGCCAAGTGTCGACTAGGCGCACGCAGGTCGAGCCTAATGCTCCCGCGCTTTGCGCTCAGAACTTCGGCGGCTCCGCATCGCAATATCAGGCCGCAACTCGTATCACCATGCCTAACGCGACGGCATACCGCGTTGAGATTCAATGCATCATTTCTCCTTCAACGAATCTCGGCTGGTTTTTCTCTCAAACCTTCCAGCCTCACACTGCTACTTTTTCCGCCTCTCAGACTTGTAGTACGCGTCCTCGCGGTCAGTGGGAATGGTTCGGCGGCACCGACTTTCTTGCTTGCAAAGACGGATGCGAGTTTTCCAGTGTTACGGCCTCTTGGTCGTCTGCTCCGTCGTGCTCATGGACCGATGACGTTTTCGCAAATCGCGTTTATCGATGCCAGGGCGACGCGCAGCCTACCGGTGCCACATGTGAAGGCTCTTGGGAAGTTATTTCCGGTGACCCCCCGCCCGATCCCAATCCCGACCCTGAGGACCCCGACCCCGAAGACCCGGATCCTGAAGACCCGGACCCTGAAGACCCGGATCCTGAAGACCCGGACCCGGAAGAACCCGATCCGGAAGAACCCGGCGAAGGCGGTAGCGACCTTGGCCCAAAGCTCGACAAGATCGAACAGGCCGTCCTTGGTCTTGGCCCCAAGATCGACGGCGTTCGTTCTGCTGTAGACAACGCCAGGGCGGATGCAAACGCGGACGCGGATCGCATGGTGTCTGCCATTGATGCCGTAGCTGCGGCAGTTCGCGCACAGGGTCCTAACGGTGCCGGCGTTGGTACCGGAGAAGGCGAGGGCGAAGTCCCCGACCTTTCGCCTCTGACGCCCGGCTCCGATGGCGGCGAGCACCCCGGTTTGTCGTCTGTCGTAGATCATGGCGACGCCGACCAAATGCTTGCGCAGCTCGACACCGACGGTTGGTCTCTCACGCGTTCTTGCCCAGCTTACGCGTGGCCTCTGTCGTTCGACCTCGGCTGGGGCACGGCCAATATCACCGAGGCCGTTGACCTCGTATGCGCCGCGCTCGCCGTGCTCGGCTGGGTGATCGGCCTCGCCGGACTCATTCAAGCCAGCTTCATCCTTAGCCGCGTGGGAGGCGGTAGCTAATGCCTGCGATTCTTGCGGCCTTCGTGCCGTTCCTCATGGCCGCGCTCCGGCTGTTCATCGTCGGCAACATCGTTGGCTTAATCATCCGCGCACTCGTCGGCCTCGGCCTCTATTTCTTCGTCATGGAGCCCATCGGCGACCAGATCTCCGCGATGCTCGAAGGTCGTATCGGTGGTGCTCCTCAAATCGTCATCGCTTGGCTCGGCTACCTTCAGATCGACGTTTACGTCCAGACGATCCTTAGCGCCTACACGATCGTGTGGGCCTCGAACTTCATCCTTCGCATGAGGCAAGCCTAGTGCCCATTACCTGCATCACCGGCACCCCGGGTGCCGGTAAGACTCTCTCCGCTCTCGAAGAACTCTTGAACGAAATCGGCGTCGAGTGGCGCGGAAAGTCGGTCGAGCAGATTCGCGAGGCCATCCAAGCCAAGCTCACTCGACCCGTGTACGTGTGCAACGTCCGCGGTCTTCGCCCTGGACTGTTCGAGGAAATCGATGACCCCTTCGGCTGGGAGGATTTGCCCGATGGTTCTTTGATCCTCGTTGATGAGGCATGGGAGTTCTTCGGCAAGCACCTACGCAACAACGATGATCCTCGTGTCCTCAATTTCGCTAAGCATCGTCATCGTGGCTTCGATTGGATCATCACCACGCAGGCCGTTTCGCAGCTTGCGCCGTTCATGCGTGATCTTCTTGGCCGCCACATTCACGTTACGCGCAAGTTCGGCACCGAGACTACGTATCGCTACGAGTGGCCTCACACCCACGATAATGCCAACAGTCAGACGGCGAAGTCGCAGGCCATCGAGACCATGTGGCGCTATCCGCATGAAATCTTTGCGCTCTACCAGTCGGCCACGCTCCACACGATCAAGCGTCGAATTCCGAAGAAGATCGTTATTGCCTTGGTCGTCGGCGCGCTCTCATTCGTCGCGATTCCCGGGGCCTTCGTCATGCTGTGGGACACCCTCGGCGGCGATGCCGTCGCAGCACCAACGCAAACCGCCACCGCCCGCGACGGTGAGGCGCGCAGCGTAGCGAGCACCGAGCCGAGCGGCGGTGACGGGGAAACCCTCACGCCCGAGGAATACGCCTACATGCGTGCCCCACGAGTGGACGCCGACCCGGCGAGCGCTCCGATCTACGACCGCTTCGAGGTTCAGGATTACCCGCGCATGTTCTGCATGATCTCGGGCGATCAGGCTGTCGAGCGGATCACCTGCAGGTGCCGCACGCAGCAGATGACGCCGATTCTTGTCGATGATCGCGTCTGCATCCACGTTGCCCGAAACGGCATGTGGGACCCTCGCTTGCGCCCTGTCGGCTATGCGCCTCGCGAAGCGGATCCCCCCAGCGACGAACTTCAAGTTCACCACCAGGGCGAGAATGGACAAGGCCCAGCAGGTATAGGGCAGGGCATCAATCGCGCTATAGCCCAGCCCTACACGCCTCCGGATATGACCCAGCAAGTACGGCTGTCCGGTGGCATGTGACCCTTCCTGCTAAACCCCGCGCCGCATCACCCTTGCAGCCAGTAACCACGCAAGGGAGCCGGCCGCACCGCCCCAGCGGGGCCGACGGGGTCCCCGTCACCTGACGGGGCAGGGAGGCCCGAAGGCGCAGCCTGAGTGCAGGCGCCCGCAGCAGGCCTGAGCCGCACGACGGTCGTCACCGATCGGTGAGGCTTCGCTCGCGCTAGTTGCTCGATCTCTCCGCGGGAGATTCGCACCCCACCGGGTCCCACCAGGTCACGCCCTGCGATTCGCCAGCCGGACCACTCGCCGTGTAGTGGTCCGTTTCCGTAGACCGTCCAGCTGTAGACGTTGCGCAGGCACGGCGACACGCCGAGTCCTGCCGCGACGCATCGCGGCTTTTCCATGCCGGCGCGCTCCTGCAGTAACTTGTTAAGCCGCTGCAAGCCGTATTCCAAACAGGTCTCGGAGCCACGACATAATATTCATTATGCGAACTACTGCTTCAGCCTGATGGGGATCGGACCCATCGGAATTCACGGTTTGCGTGCGCTGTCTTGCACGCCCAACTCCTGCTGCGTCAGAGATAGACGCAAGTCGAATTCCCACTGGTGATACTCCGGCGCCATGTGGGTGCACAGCTGGTAGAACGCCTTGTTGTGGTCGCTCTCCCGCAGATGCGCGAGTTCGTGCACCACGATCATTTGCAGGAACTCCGGCGCGGTGTCTTTGAACAAGGCGGCAATGCGGATCTCGCGGCTCACCTTCAGTTGGCTTCCCTGCACCCGCGACACCGTGGTGTGCATTCCGAGGGCGTGCTTCAGCACCTGCAGCTTGCCGTCGTAAACGACCTTGCCCAACGGTGGCGACCGGCGGAGGTGCCGGTCTTTCAGTTCCTGAACGTATTCGTACAACTGGCCATCGCTGCGCACCGCGTGCCGAACCGGATACCTCTGCGCCAGCATCGCGCCCAACCGGCCGTCCGCGATCAGTGCGCGCACCCGCGCCTGCACCGGTTCGGGATAGCCAGCGAGGTACTTCAATGCCTGCATGAAGATCCGAGATCACCGACGGTGTTGTGAGGGGCGCCCTGTGCGCCTAGCCCGGCGGAAGGCGCGACACTGCGCTATAGATCTTCGCCGCGTTCGCCGCCGTCGTTCGGGTGGGATCGAGCTGCTTCACCATCGAGGCGAGCATGGCGCCCACCTCGTCGATACCCGGGGACGGCACGGGCGGCAAGGGACGGGCCGCTGGCGCCGGTGTCGCGAGGGCTTCCGGCGTGCCGATCGGCGTCGGGCGGAAAGCGGCGATGGGCAGCGTGGGCCCCAGCGAGGGGCCGAAGACCGAAGGGAGCATGGATCAATCGTACTTGGCCGCGTCTGGGCTGGGCATGCGGTGCGTCGCGGATTGACCGACGTTTGCGGGCGCCGCCCATTCCGCCAACCGGCGCAGTTTGCGGGTGCGGTTCAAGGCCTTGAAGGCCCGCTCTTCGCGCAGTGCCCGTGGTTTGCCGGCCACCGCGATCGTGGCGACGACCGCCTCCGGGGGGAAGGCGCGCGTGAACTTGGCGCCCTTCCCCGCCTGGTGCTCGGCGAACCGCGTGCCCACGTCCTTGGCGATGCCGCAGTACAGGCGATCACCGCGGCATCGAAGCACGTAGACGAACCAGCGTTCCGGCTCAGCCACCGCCGGCCTCAATGCATACGGCCGCGCGATAGCCGTCGGGAACCCCCTCGAAGCCTTCGAACCCCTGCCAGCGCCGCCCGTCGTACTCGAGGCTCCACTTGGGGCTCGTGGGCGCCGTTGGTGTGTCGGGCGTGTTCCATACGTCGCCCACTACGATCGTGCGCGGTGGGATCCGCAGGCCGCTGCCGATGGCCTTCAGCGTCGCCTCTTTCCGCGTCCAGGCGCGCGTCAGTGCGGCTTGCCGAAGCGTCATGGGCAGTGCCCGCCAGGCCTCCAACTCGGGGATCGCCAGGATCTCCTCGGCGAGGCTCTCGGTCGGCCGGGCGATCAGGGCTTCGACATCCGCGCCGAGTTCGCGCGGCCCCCAGGCCAGCAGCCCCACGCCACCGCTGTGGCTCAGGTTGAAATGCAGGCCGCCTCCGGCCAACACCGGCTTGCCATTGGCTTCGATGCGGAAGCGCAGGCCCGACGGATCGGTGCCAAGCACCTCGCCCAGGGTCAGACGAAGGCACTGGAACGAGGCGGCCTGCCGCTGGCGCAGCACCGGTGTGGCCTTGCGGGCGACGCGCTCGCGCTCGTCGGCCGACAGCAGCGCCTCGTCCACGACGATGGCATCAAGATCGAAGAATCGAACGGCGAATTCGATCGGGACCACCCTGCTCTGCTCCCATCGTCCGGTCGCGGCGAAGATGCCGGGCAAAAGAAAAGGCGCCCTGGGGCGCCTTGTTCTGGTGGGCGGTACAGGTTTCGAACCTGTGACCCCTGCCGTGTGAAAGCAGTGCTCTACCGCTGAGCTAACCGCCCGAAATCGGGAGGCAAAGGATACGGGCTTCCCTCGCGGGGGTCAAATCGCGCCGCGCCGCTGGTCAATTCTTGAGCAAACCGCCTTGACACGTCGATCCCGCAAGGCCGCGCCGCGCTTGCTCCAGAGCCTGTCCAGACCTTTATCCACAGCGCGTGTGGAAAAGCAGGACTGGACGTTTTCGCAGTGGTCAAAAAACCAGCAGACTGCTTGACACCCTTGCCACGCCGGACGCTCCGGCCGCATTCCCGGAACTGTCCAGACAGCTATCCACAGGCCTTGGGGAAAAGCCCGTCCGGCTTCAGGCGAGGCCCACCGCCTGCATCGCGGCCTGCACGGCGGGCCGCGCACGGACGCGTGCGCTGTGCGCGGCAAGCTTCGGCCAGTCGGCGAGGTCCATGCCGACGAACTGCAGCCAGTTCAGCACCACGAACTGGTAGCCATCGGCCACGGTGAATGCGTCGCCGAGGTACCAGTTGCGCTCGCCCCACTGTGCTTCGTGCTGGTCGAGGCGGAAGCGGATGCGCTTCGTCATGCCGGCCTTCTCCTCGTCGGAGAGCCCGGGCGCGAACAGCACGCCGATGCCTTTGTGCAGTTCGCTGTTGATGAAGGCCAAGGCCGACTGCAGGCGGTAGCGCTCGCGCGTGCCATTGGGCGGCGCGAGGCCGCTCGCCGGTGCGAGGTCGGCGATGTACTGCACGATCGCGGGGCCCTCGACGAGGATCTCGCCGTCGTCCAGCTGCAGGGCGGGCACGTAGCCCAGCGGGTTGATGGCGCGGTAGTCGGCGCCGTGCTCGGTGGTCTTGCTGCGCAAGTCCACCTTGACGAGTTCCACCGGGAGGCCGGCTTCGAACAGGGCGATGGCCGGCGAGAGCGAGCAGCTGGCGGGGCTGTGGAAGAGCTTCATGGCGTGGGGTTCTCCTGCGCCAGCGGAAGCCAGCGGTCGGCGAATTCTGAGGCCGGCACCGGGCGTCCGAACAGGTAGCCCTGCGCATGCGTGCAGCCGAGCTCGCGCAGCGCCTCGGCTTGCCCCGGATGCTCGACGCCCTCGGCGACCGTGGCGAGCCGCAGGGGGCGCGCCATGCCGACGATGCTGCCGACGATGGCGTAGTCGTTCGGATCGGTGAGCATGTCGCGCACGAAGCTCATGTCGATCTTCAGGCGCTCCACCGGAAACCGCTTCAGGTACGCGAGCGAGGAGTAGCCGGTACCGAAATCGTCGATGGCCATGGCGATGCCGGCCTCGCGCAACTCGCGCATGACGGCGAGGGCATGGTCGATGTTGCGCATCAGCGCGCTCTCGGTGAGCTCCATCTCGATTTCGCCGGTGCTGATGCCGTAGGTGCCGAGGACACGACGTGCGCGGGCCGCGGCGTCGACGGCATCGAGCTGCTGCGCCGAGACGTTGATCGCCAAGCGGCCCGGCAGCGCCCTGCCCTCCGCCTTCCAGACGGCCAATTGCCGGCATGCGGCGCGCAGCACCCAATCGCCGACCTCGAGCATCATCGAGCGCTCTTCGGCCAGGGGAATGAAGGTGGCCGGCGAGATCGCGCCGAGGGACGGGTGGTTCCAGCGGATCAGCGCCTCGGCACCGCTGAGCGTGCCGCTGGTCAGCTCGAATTGCGGTTGGAAGTGCAGCGTCAGGGCCTCACCGCGCAGCAGGGCGTAACGGAGGTCGCGCGCCAGCGCCACGCGTTCGCCGAGCCCGCTGCTCATCTCCGGCTGATACAGGCGAAAGCCGCCGCCGGCGCTCTTCGCCCGGTACATGGCGATGTCGGCGTGCTTCATGAGCTCCTCGGGCAAGCGGCCATCGCCCGGGTACAGCGCGACGCCGATGCTCGCCCCCAGAGCAAAGGGCTGGTCTTGCACGACGATCGGTTCGGCGAGCGACTCCAGCAGCCGCTCCGCACACAGTGAGGCCTCCGGCTCACCGGCGCCGTCGGCGATCACGATGAACTCGTCGCCGCCAAGGCGCCCCAGCGAATCATCCCGGCGCACCACTTCGGCGAACCGCTGCGACACCGCGGCGAGCACCTCGTCGCCGACGTCGTGCCCGAGCGTGTCGTTCACTTCCTTGAATCGGTTGAGATCGATGAACAGGACGGCCAGCGACTGTCGGCGGCGCTCCGCGCTCACCAGCGCCTGTCGCAGCCGGTCGGTCACGAGGGCGCGGTTCGGCAGCCGGGTCAGCGGGTCGAAGAAGGCCAGCTGGCGGATCTGCTCGGCTTGCGCCTTGGTCTCGCGCAGGTCGATGGCGGTACGCAGGTAGTGGGTGATGCACCCGCGCCGGCAGCGCAAAGGCACCACCGAAAGCCAGACCGGTACGACCTCGCCGTCCTTGCAGCGGAGCATCAGTTCGCCCTGCCAGTGGCCTTCCGCTTCGGCATCCTCTTCGATGCTGCGACCCTGCGTCGCCAGCGGTGACCCGGCATGGAGCTCCGTGGGGCGCCGACCGGCCACCTCCGCCAGCTCGAAACCGGTCAGTCGCTCGAAGGATCGATTGACCCGGACGATGCGGTGCTCGGCGTCGGTCACCACCACCGACTCCGTGCCCTGCTCGAACAGGGCGGCCGCAAGCATCAGGTCCTCGTGGGCGGTCGCGCGTTGGATCACCAGGGCGGCCAGGCTGCCCGATTGACGCAACAGCATGAGATCGTCCGGGTCGGGCTCGCGCACGTCGTCGTAATACACGGCGAAGGTGCCCATCGGACGGCCGGCATCGTCGAACACCGGTTCCGACCAGCAGGCGCGGAAGCCATGCATTTCCGCCAGCGATCGGTACGGCGCCCAGTTCGGGTGGTTGAAGACGTCCGGCACGATGACGGTCTGGCCCAACGACGCAGCGGCCCCGCACGACCCGACCGTCGGGGAAATCTCAAGGCCTTCGAGGGCCTCCAGATAGGGGCGCGGTAGCGAGGGCGAGAGGCTCGATTGCATCCTCCGCCGATCCTCCGACAGCAGTTGCATCGAGCATCGGGCGCCGGCGAGCTGGGTTTCCACGAAACCCACCAGGCGAAGGAGAAGGCTGTCCAGCGGTGCACGGCGCCCCATTTCCTCGAACAGGGTCAGCGTCAGTGCCTGCCACGCTTCAAGCCGGCGTCGCTCCGTGATGTCCATGAACGACGACACGGCGCAGGTGCCGATGCCTTCGGCCTCGAAGACGTCGGCATCGACCAGCAGCCAGCGGCGCTTTCCGTTGGGGAGCAGGATCCCCATGGTCACGCCGAGTTGCGCTTGGCCGGTGCGCAGCGCCGTCGGGCCGGGATGCCGTTCGCCGGGCAGCGGCGCCCCGTCGGGATCGATCGCCCCCCAGCGGGGGTCGAGCGAATCGCGCCCGACCATCTGCTCGCGGCTCAATCCCAGCACGCGCTCGGCATCGGCATTGCAATGGACGATCTGCCCGTTCGGGCCCTGCACCACGATGGCGGCGTGGGCGGCGGCGAGGATGCTCGACGCGGAGACGGGTGGCTTGAGGGCCAGAACCGCAACGCTGGCGGTGCCTTGGTTCTGGAGCGTCATCCTGAGGATCTCCAGGTGAAGCGATCAATCCGGCGGTCGCCGGGTCCATGCCCCGAAATGGTCGTAGAGCTTGTCGAGCTTGGGCAGGGCCACGGCGGCGACGTAAGGCTGGCCGGGGTTCCGCTCGGCGTACCGATGATGGTACGCCTCCGCCGGATAGAACGCGCCGTTGGGCTCCAGCGTGGTGGCGATGGGCGCGGCGAACACCCCGAGAGCATCGAGCTGGGCGATATAGGCCGCAGCCGCCGCGTGCTGGCGCGCGTCGACCGGGAAGATGGTCGAGCGGTACTGGGTCCCGACGTCGTGGCCCTGGCGGTTGCGCTGGGTCGGGTCGTGGGCGACGGTGAAGAACACGCGGAGCAGCGCGCCGAAGCCGATTTTCGACGGGTTGTAGCTGATCCGGATGGCCTCGGCGTGGCCACTGCGGCCGCTGCATACGGCGTCGTAGTTCGCGGTCGCGGCATCGCCACCGACGTAGCCCGGCATCACGTTGACCACGCCATCCAGGGCGTCGAACACCGCCTCGGTGCACCAGAAGCATCCGCCGGCCAGCACGGCCACCCCAACGTCGTCCTCGCGCGCGAGGTCCATGGCCGGCATCGGCACCTGGTCGGGCGCGACCTGCAGGCCTTGGCCGGGGATGGGGCAGAACGCGGCCATTCAGGCGGGCTCGTCGGCGATCGGCATCAGCGCCTCGGCGTCTTCCGGGCCGAAGTCGTGCTCCCAGCCGGCCATCAGCGCGAGGTAGACCAGCTTCTCGAACTCCGGCTCGAAGCGGCGGATCACGGAATCCGGATCGGGCATCAGCTTCGCGTCGGCGATCAGGCCAAAATGCACGCGGCCGTTGTAGCTGAGGATGGAGACGCCGATGCCGATGCCGCCCGTTTGCGGCACCCAGAACATCATGTCCTTGATCTTGCTCCCGGCGAGGTACAGGGGGCTCTGCGGTCCCGGCACGTTGGTCGCCACCGCGGTGGCCTTGCGCGAGAACAGCTCGAGCGCGACGCGCTGCAGCGGCACCGGTGCCATGCCCAGCGCGGCCAGAAGGCCGAAGGCCATGATCGCCTGCCGCGATTTGCGCAGTTGGCGCATGTTGGCGGCGACCTTCTGCAGTCGTGCCACCGGGTTCGGCTCGCCGACCGGCAACTCGAGGAAGACCAGGCCGAAGTGGTTGCCGAGCTGCTTGGCATGCTCCAGTGGCCGCAGGTTCACCGGCACGGTGACGCGGATGTTGCGGCCGTCGAGCACTTCGCCGCGCTCGACCAGGTAGCTGCGCAGCGCTCCCGCGACCGAGGCCAGCAGCACGTCGTTGACGGTGCACCGGAACGCCCGGCCCACGGCCTTGACGTCGGCAAGCGTCAGCGGCTCGGCCCAGGCGCAGCGCTTGCTGACGCCCAGCGGCATCTTCAGCACCGTGGAGGGGTCGTCCTCCAGCGCCAGCGCGTAGGCCAGCTCCTTGGCGAGCTCCATCCCTTCATTGGCGAGGACGCCGGCCAGCGACGGATCGCGGGCGAAGTCCATGCCCTTCTCGAGCACCTTCTCGCCCATCTGCACGTAGCGGCCGATGGCGCCGACGCGCTGCGCGACCTTGGCGTGCTCTTCCTTCTTGAGCCAGCGCTTGGTCAGCGGCTCCGACTTCTGCGGCTGCGCCTCGACGTCGGTCATGGAAAGCAGTACCTGCACCAAGGCGATGCCGTCGGCATAGCAATGGTGGATGCGGCAGACCACCGCGGATCCGCCGCCGTAGCGCTCCACCAGGTGGAATTGCCACAGCGGCTTGGTCTGGTCGAGCGGGGTCGACGCCATGTGGCTGACGAACCGCTCGAGCTCACGCTTGCCGCCGCGCCCCGGAAGCGCCGACAGACGCACGTGCCAGTCGATGTCGAAGTTGGGGTCGTTCTCCCAGTGCGGCCCCATGGCGGTCTCGACCACCTTCTGGCGGAAGCGCGGATAGGCGAGGAACCGGTCCTTGATGGTTTTTTTCAGGCGGTCGAGCGCCAGCGGCGACTCGAACATCATCACCGAGGTGATCATCATCAGGTTGGTGCTGCGTTCCATGCGCAGCCATGCGGTGTCGACCCGCGACATCGGTTCGCGACGGCGGCGGCGCGTGGGCGTTGCATCGCCCGCCGGCGCGCCGGATCCCATGTCTCGCGTGGTGTTCCGCGTCGCCATCGTCCCCTCCCCTGTTGACGGCAGGATGCCGCGCAACTCAGTCGTGCGGCAAGGACTTCGGGCCGGAATACGCCGCCAGGGCCTGCGCGCGGCTCGCCTTCAGGTCGACGATGGGGCGTCGCGGATAGTCCGGCGCAACGCGCTGCATCAGCTCGCGGTGCTCCCAAGGCTCCGCCAGCGCTGCGGCCGGGGCCCGGGCCAGTTCGGGCACCCAGCGTTGGATGTACGCGCCCTTCGGGTCGAACTTCTCGGCCTGTGCCACCGGGCTGAAGATGCGGAAGTATGGCGCGGCGTCGGCGCCGGTGCCGGCCGTCCACTGCCAGCCCTGCGTGTTGTTGGGCAGGCTGGCGTCGACCAGCGTGTCCCAGAACCACCGAGCGCCATGGATCCAGTGGTAGCGCAGGTTCTTGGTCAGGAAGCTGGCCACCACCATCCGCACGCGGTTGTGCATCCAGCCGGTGGCGTAAAGCTCGCGCATGCCGGCGTCGACGATCGGCACCCCGGTGCGACCCCGCTGCCAGGCCTCGAGATGGACGGGATTGACGTCCGCCCAGGCGAAGTCCTCGAACCGCGGGTTCATGTTGTCGTCGCTGGTGTGCGGGAAATGGAACAGCAGGTGGTGGCTGAATTCGCGCCAGCCCAGCTCGGAGTGGTAGTGGTCCAGATCCGGCTGCGATTTCGCCGGCACGCGCGCCGTTCGCAGGGCGGCGACGATGCGTCGCGGCGAGATCTCGCCGAAATGCAGGTGCGGCGACAGCTTCGAGGTGCCCGTGCGGTCAGGGAAGTTGCGCTGCTCCTTGTAGCCATGCAGCGCGCCATCGATGAAGGCCTCGAGCAGCTCCGCGGCGCCGGCTTCGCCCGGCTGCCAGTGCCGCCAGAAGCCGAGATCCCAGCCGCCTTCGCGCGGAGGGGGGCGAAGACCGAGCGCCTCGATGTCGAGTGCGGGAACGCCCGGCACCGCCGGGAGGGCCTTCGGGGCCTCGAAGGTCGTGGTGCCTTCCAGGGTCTGCCGTGCGTTTTTCCAGAAGGGCGTGAACACGCGGTAGGGCTCACCGCTTCCGGTCCGGATGCTCCACGGCTCAACGAGCAGCGCGCCGTTGTGGCTTTCCGCATGCAGTCCGGCCGCCTTCAATGCCGCCTTGGTGGCCGAATCGCGGGCGATGCTGGCGGGCTCGTACAGCCGATGCCAATACACCGCCTCGGCCTCGCACTCCTTCGCCAGCGCCAGAAGCGTCTCGGTGCTTGGGCCCTGACGGATGATCAAGTCGCTGCCGATCGCGCGAAGCGCCTCGCGCAGCGAGCGCAACGAGCGTTCCAGCCATACGTGCGAGGCGGCGCCCGGCGCCCAAGGCGCCTCCTCGTCCGGCGCGTGGATATACACCGGGACCGGCGCGTGGCCCGCCTTCAGCGCCGCCTGCAGCGCCGGGTGGTCGTCCAGCCGCAGGTCGCGGCGGAACCAGACGAGCGCGCGGCTCATCCGGCCACCTTCACCATCGGCCGCACCGCGGTGAACCCGCCATCGAGCGCGATCACCTGGCCGTTGATCCATTCGCCGCCCGGGCCGAGCAGGAAAGCCGCGAGGCCCGCGGCGTCCTCGGCCTCGCCGTGGCGGCCCAGCGGGTACTGCGCGCTGATCGCCCTCTTCGACGCGTCGTTCGCCACCAGCTTGGCGGTCAGCGGCGTGGCCATCAGGCCCGGGGCGATGGCGTTGACGCGCAGCCCCATGGCCGAATGGTCGGCGGCCAGCGAACGCACCAGCGCTTCGATCGCGCCCTTGGCCATGGCGATGGCCGCGTGGTTGCCGACGCCGATGCCTGCGGCGACGGACGAGAACATCAGCAGGCGCCCTGCCCCGCTCCCGCCGTCCTTCTGCGCCTGCTGCAGCGCCGCCACGTAGGCCTTCGCGGTGAAGAAGGCGGTGTCGAGGTTCGCGGCAAGGCAGTCGCGGTACTGCGCTTCGCTGGTGCGGGTGATGCCGGCCAGCAGGATGGCGCCGGCCGCATTCACCACGGCACCCGGCACCGTGCCGAAGGCGGCGGCCGCTTCGGTCACGGCCTTGATCGCCCCGGCTTCCGTCGCGATATCGGCTTCGATCAGCACGTCGCCGTCGGCCGGATCCAGTCGTTCCAGCGAGCGCCCGGCGCGGGCGACGTGCCAGCCTTGCGCGCGCAGTGTGGATGCGATGGCGCGGGCGATGCCGCCGGAGCCGCCGGTGATGAGGCAGGTGGACGTCATGGGATGGTCTCCTCGGGCACGCGGCCCGTCTGGGATGCGGTTTCAGGATTCGGGGCGGCGCGCAGTCGCGCTCTCAGCGCGGCGGCGGCCTCGCGGATGGCGGCGAGTTCGGCCGCGGGCTTGCGGGCGAGGTTCTTCCACTGCAGGGCCGTGCGCGGATGGCGCTCGAAGCGGTCGCGATGGCGGTCGAGGAAGTCCCAGTACAGCGTGGTGAACGGGCAGGCCTTCGGACCCGTCGCCTTGGCGGGATCGAACGGGCAATGCGCGCAGTAGTTCGACATGCGCTCGATGTACTTGCCACTGGCCACGTAGGGCTTGCTGGTCATCTTCCCGCCGTCGGCGTACTGGCTCATGCCCAGCACGTTGGGCAGTTCGACCCACTCGACCGCATCGACATAGACCGCGAGGTACCACTCATGGACTCGCTTCGGCTCGACGCCGACGAGTTGGGCGAACAGCCCGGTCACCATCAGGCGGTGGATGTGGTGGGCGTAGCCGTGCTCGAGGGTCTGGCCGACGGCCTCGGCCATGCAGCGCATCTCGGTGTCGCCCGTCCAGTACAGGGCCGGCAGCGGCTCCTGCGCGTCGAGCGCGTTGTCCTCGAGGAAGGCCGGCATGCGCAGCCAGTACATGCCGCGGATGAACTCGCGCCAGCCCAGCACTTGCCGCACGAAGCCCTCGACCGCGGCCAAAGGCGCGTCCCCCGCCTCCCACGCCGCGACGGCGGCGGCGATGACGCGGCGGGGGTCGAGCAGCTTGAGGTTCAGCGCGGCGCTGATCCGCGAGTGGTAGAGCCAGGGCTCGCCGGTCCACATCGCGTCCTGGTAGCGGCCGAACAGCGGCAGGCGATGGGCGATGAAGTCCTGCAATGCGGCTTCAGCGTCCTCAGGGGTCACCGGCCAGTCGAACGACCCAAGGCGTCCCGGATGCGCGGCGAAGCGGCGTTCGACGAGATCGATCACCTCGCGGGTGGTCGCATCGGGTTCGAAACGGATCGGCGCCGGCAGGAAGCCGGGACCGCGTGCATCGAAGGCCTCGCGGTTGTCGTGGTCGAAGTTCCACTGCCCGCCAGCGGGCTGGTCGCCGTCCATCAGCACGGCGTGCTCGCGGCGCATCTCTCGGTAGAAGTACTCCATCCGGTACTCCTTCCGGCCCTTGGCCCAGCGCGCAAAGTCCTCGCGGCTGGCGAGGAAATGCGCGTCATCGCGCTCGATCCAGCGCACGCCGGCTTCGCGGCACACCGCTGGAAGCGAATGCGCCAAGCGCCACTCCCCCGGCGTCACGGCGATCACGGCCTCGGGGCGCAGCCGCGCCACGTCTTCGGCCAGCGCCGCTTCAAGCGTGGACGCGTCGTGGGCGTCCAGTTTGCGGTAGTGGACGGAGAGACCCTCGGCTCGTCGGGCGTCGCGGAAGTGCCGCATGGCGGCAAGGAACACCGCGATACGCGGCTTCGTCGACCAGACTTGCGTGGCTTCATGAGCCACTTCGGCCATCCATACCGCGTCACGCGACGGGTCGAAGCCCTCGAGCGCCACCGAGCCGGGGTTGAGTTGGTCGCCCAGCACGACGACGAGATGGCGAATGGCGGGAGGCATGGGCGAAGTCTGGCGAGCGCCGCGTGCACGGCACGTGCCGGCGCGCCGCCCTGGATTCGCCCGATCCGCGTCAGCTCCGAGGCCGGGGACAGCCGACGGAACAGTGGGCATGCCTTTTACAATCGGCGGATGAGCGACCTCGCCAGCCAGCGCCCCACCCGCATCCGCGTCGATCTCGACGCCCTCGCCCACAACCTGCGGGGCATTCGCCGCCACACCGCTCGGGCGGTGATGGGCATCGTCAAGGCGAATGCCTACGGCCACGGCCTCGTGCCCGTGGCCCGGCATCTCGAATCGCAGGGCATCGACCAGCTGGGGGTGGCGTTCGTGGAGGAAGGCATCGCGCTGCGCCGCGCGGGCGTGCGGACGCCGATCCTGGTGATGGGTGGCGTGTACGGCAAGCAGCTGCGGGACTTCGTCACCCACGATCTCGAGGTCACCGTCTCGTCGCTCGACAAGCTGCGCTTGGCCGAGGCCGCCGCCGATGCCGTCGGTCGACGGGCCGTCATCCACCTCAAGATCGACACCGGCATGGAGCGCGTCGGCGTGCACAGCTACTCGTGCCAACCCCTCATCGATGCGGCCATGGCTTCGCGCGGCTGTCGGGTCAAGGGGGTTTACTCGCACCTAGCCTGCGCCGACGATCCGTCCCACCCGATGACGACCGCGCAGGTCGAGCGCTTTGCCGAGGCCTGCGGCCACGTCGAGCGCGCCTGCGCGCGCACCGGCGCGCCAATGCCGATCCGCCACCTGGCGAACTCGGGGGGCGTGCTGCACTTCCCCGAAACCTGGCTCGACATGGTGCGCCCCGGCATCGCCCTGTACGGCGCCCTGCCCGATCCGGCCTCGCGCGACCCGATCGGGCTGAAGCCCGTGCTGTCGCTGACGTCGCGCGTCGTCTATTTCAAGGTCGTGCGTGCCGGCGCGACGGTGAGCTATGGCGCGACGTGGACGGCCCCTGGCGAGACGCGCGTCATCACCATTCCCATCGGCTATGGCGACGGCTGGCCACGGGCGCTGTCGTCGAAGGGCGAAGTGCTGGTTCGCGGCCTGCGCAAGCCGATCGTGGGGCGTGTGTGCATGGACCAGTTCATGGTTGACCTCGGTCCCGAGGGCACCGCCTACAACGAGGACGAGGTCGTGCTGATCGGCGCACAGGAGGGCGAGTCGATCCGCGTCGAAGCGGTGGCCGAGGCCGCCGGCACCATCCCCTACGAGATCCTGACCGGCTTGAACGAACGGATCCCGCGGGAGTATGTCGGTGGATCCCTGTCCATGGACGCCGCGGCACCGGCCGGAGCGGGCGCATGAGCACGAGGGTCCGGACCCGTGCGCGTGTTGTGGGTGTCTTCGCCGCAGCCGCCCTGTGTGTCTCCTGCGCGTCGAGTCCCATCCCATCGCCCGCGGCCCCCGCGTCAGTCGCCTGTGCCGATATCGGCGAGATGACCCTGTACGACGCGAACACGGTGGTCTTCGGCGACAGCGCCGGTTTCGCGGGCCGGCACCCGGCTTCGTTCGCCCCGTGGGCGATTGCACAGGGCGAGGAGCCTGAGGGGCTGGCACTGATCGAGCCCACGGCGCTCTTGGCGCGGGGGGAGACCGACAAACTGGGGAGAATCCGGATCGATCCCGCGGCCATGGAGCGAATCAACGATGCGCGCTGCGTCCGCGGCAAACCGATCTGGCTGGTCTTTCCCGGCCGCACGGTCCGCGTGGGCGG
This sequence comes from Lysobacteraceae bacterium, assembly GCA_027483745.1. The sequence continues at coordinate 841 of JAIXTZ010000025.1, read as the reverse complement.
CAAGCCCTGAGCGCCACTCAACCCGACTCGCGGGCGGTGCTGCCGCTCGCGGGCGGCCGAGGCGCTATTCGAAGCTGCCCACCGAGTCCCGCGCGAGGTTGTCGAAGCGCGTGTACTCGCCGAAGAACTTCAGCTTGACGGTGCCGGTCGCGCCGTTACGGTGCTTCGAAATCAGCACCTCGGCCAGGCCTTTGTCGTTGCTGTCCTTGTTGTAGTAATCGTCGCGGTAGATGAACAGGATGATGTCGGCGTCCTGCTCGATGGCGCCGGATTCGCGGAGGTCGGACATCACCGGGCGTTTGTCGGTGCGCGATTCGAGGCCGCGGTTGAGCTGCGACAGCGCGATCACCGGCAGGTTGAGTTCCTTCGCCAGCGCCTTCAGCGAGCGGCTGATCTCGGAGATCTCGGTGGCGCGGTTCTCGCTGTTGCCCGGCACCTGCATCAGCTGCAGGTAATCGACGACCACGAGGCCGAGGTCGTGCTCGCGCTTCAGGCGGCGGGCCTTGGACAGCAGCTTCGCCGGCGACAGCGCCGGTTCGTCGTCGATGAAGATCTTCGATTCCGAGAGCATCTTCATCGCCATGGTGACGCGCGACCAGTCCTCGTCCTCGAGCTGGCCGGTTTTCAAGCGGCCGGCGTTGATGCGGCCGATCGAGGAGATCAGACGGAAGGCCAGCTGGCTGGCCGACATTTCCATCGAGAAGATCACGACGGCCTTCTTCGACTTCAGCGCGGCGTACTCGGCCATGTTCAGCGCGAGCGTGGTCTTGCCCATCGCCGGTCGCGCGGCGAGCACGATCAGGTCGGAGGGTTGCAGGCCGGCGGTCATCTCGTCGAAGTC